>CAMMYU010000117.1:0-14160 GCA_946528545.1 uncultured Ruminococcus sp. | reverse complement strand
GGGGGCTATGTAGTGCCTGCCGCTTCTGAGAGGGGCGGAGTGGTCACCAACGGAATGAGTGAGTTTGCCCGTGACGGAAAAAACGCCAATGCGGCTGTAGTGGTCGGAGTTTCGCCGTCTGATTTCGGCTCGGGAGTGCTTTCGGGAGTTGACTTTGCAAGGCAGATAGAGCAGCGAGCCTATAAGCTGACAGGCAGCTATAAAGCCTGCGGGACTACAGTAAAGGGCTTCCTTGAGGGCAGACCCTCACTGGATACAGCACTTTCGGCAACCTATTCGTTAGGTCTTGAGCCTGTTGAATACAGAGAGCTTTTCCCAAGCTTTGTGACCGCAATGCTTGAAAATGGTCTGGGAGAATTCTCGAAGAAAATGAAATGCTTCGGCGACGGCTCAGCCCTTCTTACCGCACCCGAGACAAGGACAAGCTCACCTGTTCGTATTACAAGAACAGATAAGCTGTGTTCTCTCAGTGCAGAGAATCTGTATCCTGCAGGAGAGGGTGCAGGCTATGCAGGCGGCATAATGTCCGCCGCTGTTGACGGACTCAGATGTGCCCTTAAACTAATGGAAACACAAGCGCCGTAAAAAAACAGCCGACCGCTTTTACACGGTCGGCTGTTCTGTTAAGGAGAAGTTTTATTTGATCTCAAGTCTTCTTGTTTCAGGCTTTTCCTCTATAATCTTTGGCAGAGCAAGCTCTAAGATGCCGTTCTTGTACTCGGCTTCGATCTTGTCAGCGTCAATGCCTGTAAGGTCAAAGCTTCTCTGATAAGAGCCGAAGGTTCTTTCACGGCGGATATAGTTATCATTCTTCTTGTCTTCTGCCTCAGCCTTGTGCTCGGCGGAGAGTGTCAGCGTATTGCCTGTAATATCAAGCTTGATGTCCTCTTTATCAAAGCCGGGGAGCTCAGCCTCCATAAGGTACCTGTCGCCCTCGTCCTTTATATCTGTCCTGAATGACCTTAGCTGCGGAGCTTTGAAAAAGTCGTCCTCAAAATCGTGAAATGCATTAAACAGATCGTAGCTTCTTCTTTCAAATGGTGTAAGTGCAAACATATAAATGCCTCCTGTATTTTTATTTAAAGACTTTTGATGCGTGAGTTTCATTAGTCTTTTTAACTTAGTTTATGTGCGAAATTGATTTTTATTCTTTGTTTTCCATCGGTCTCATTTCCTTTCGTTTGATTATATATTAAAGCTCTTGTGTGTTCGGTTTGTGATAATTCTGCGTCAGATAGCTGAAAATTAGCACTCTGGCTTGTAGAGTGCTAGCAAATATGGTTTATAAGTGCTAAATTTATTTTTGCTCTTTACAATTCGTAGAAACTGTGCTATAATTAGTCAGATTTGTTTTTATAAGGAGAAAATATAATGAAAAAAAGAATTCTTTGTTCAGCTCTTGCAGCAGTGCTTTCACTTGCGGGCTGCGGAACTTCAATAGGCAGTGATGACAATAAGGTAACTGTAGCAACTGACACTGAAAACTCAGTTGTTTCAGGCGATACTCAGAAAGCCGAGGAGGAGACTACCACTACAACAACTACTACAACCACTACCACTACGACACTGGTTACAACCTCAGCACCCGTTGAGGTCGAGACTTATGACTATATAAGCGGCTGTATTGTTGCTGACATCGGTACTCCGCTTGTAAGGGCTATGGAGGGCTATTACTACAGCTCCGATGTCGGTGACTACCTCGCTGAAACGGTTGATAATTTCGCAGCAGCAGTGGGCGGAGATACTAAAACCTACCTTATGTGCATACCGTCCTCGCAGGCATTTTACACTCCTGCCGAGCTTCAGGGCGAATATGCCGATCAGTCGGAAAGTGCTCAGGATACATACGGAAAGCTTAAAAACGCTGAGGGCGTTTTCGTAAATCAGTTTTTGAACGAGCATAAGGCAGAGTATCTCTATTCAAGGAGCGACTATCACTGGCAGCCGCTTGCAGCCTTTTATTCCGCAAGGATATTTGCCGAGCAGGCAGGCGTTCCCTTTGCCGAGTACAACACCTATGAGAAGGTAGACAGAGAGGGCTATCTCGGGGCATTTTATACCGTCAATGATATCGAGGCTCTTGCCGAGTACCCCGATACCTTCACCTATTACAAGCCTGCAAACCTTGATAAATGCTCATTCCTGTCACATGACAGCTATTTCAATGAGGGCTATGAAACATCGCTCTTCTTTGAGGACAACGATATAAGCTCAAGCTATACCGTGTTTGTCGGCACAGATGATCAGATCCTTGAGGTCAATACAGATGCGGACAACGACAGAGTGCTTGTTATCTTTAAGGACAGCTACGGAAATGCACTTCTGCCTTTCCTGACCTCGTCATTCTCGAAGATCTATCTCTGCGATACAAGATTTTTTGAAATCAGTGCAGTAAACTTCTGTCAGCAGGTTGGTGCTACAGATATTCTCTTTGCACTGGGCTCTGCGTCATCAACAAGCTATGACAAAATAGGCTATATTGAGGATATAATGTACTGACCTTTCAGCCGCCCGTTTTTCGGGCGGCTTTTTTATCCTTTTCAGCGATTGACAAGAAGCTTATATTGTGATATAATAAACTAGTATATCTGTGTGCATATTTTGCCGCAGTTTTATCTAATAGGAGGTCAAACTTATGCAGTTAAATGGTTCGGACGTAATTATCGAATGTTTGTTGGAGCAGGGAGTAGATACTGTTTTCGGCTATCCGGGAGGAGCTGTTCTCAATATCTATGATGCACTTTATAAATACTCTGATAAGATCAGGCATATCATCACAGCCCATGAGCAGGCAGCCTGTCATGCAGCTGACGGATATTCCAGAACAACAGGCAGAACAGGAGTAGTTATAGCTACCTCAGGCCCGGGAGCAACTAACCTTGTAACAGGTATTGCAACCGCATATATGGACTCTATTCCGCTGGTTGCTATCACAGGAAATGTTCCGAGGTCTCTTTTAGGCCTTGATTCCTTCCAGGAGGTTGACATCACAGGTATTACTATGCCTGTAACAAAGCATAACTATATTGTCAAAGATCCTGCGAAGCTTCCCGAGATCATCAGAGAGGCATTCTATATTGCAAATGAAGGCAGAAAAGGCCCTGTCCTTATTGATATACCCAAGGATATTACTGCTGCAATGATCGAGTATGAAAGAAAAGAGCCAAAGCCTATTGTAAACCACAATCCCGAGGGCATCAATGCCGAGATCGACGAGGCAGTTGAGCTTATCAAGGCTGCAAAGAAGCCTTTTATATATGCAGGCGGCGGTGTTGTATCCTGTAATGCTGCTGATGAAATGGCAGAGCTTGTTGATAAGATCAATGCACCTGTATCATTGTCGCTTATGGGTCAGTGTGCCTTTGATAATACAAGAGATGAGTACATCGGAATGCTTGGTATGCACGGCACAAAGACCGCAGCTCTCGCCCTTAACGGCTGTGACCTGCTTATAGTTCTGGGCTCACGTTTTTCCGACAGAGTGCTCTGCAATCCTAATACCTTTGCAGTAGGCACAAAGATCATCCATATCGAGATAGACCCTGCCGAGATAGGCAAGAATATAGACGTTTATCACCATATCACAGGCGACCTTGAGTACGTTCTCGCTGAGATCACAAAGAAGCTTCCTCAGCTTGAGCACAAGGAGTGGATGGAGCAGATCGCCGAGTGGAAAAAGCTCTATGCCCTCAGAATGATGCCTATCGAGAGAGAGGACGAGGTTCTCCCTCAGGACGTTATCGAGGAGCTCGACAGACAGACCGCAGGAAAGGCTATAATCACTACCGAGGTAGGTCAGCACCAGATGTGGGCAGCACAGTTCTATAATTTCAGATGCGAGAGAAGCTTTGCTTCAAGCGGCGGACTGGGCACTATGGGCTACGGCTTAGGTGCGGCTATGGGCTCTAAGGTCGGCAACCCCGACAGAGAGGTCATCAATATCGCAGGAGACGGAAGCTTCTTTATGAACTGCAATGAGCTGTCCTCGCTTGCAAAGCACAAGATCCCGATAATTGAGCTTGTATTCGAGAATGACGTTCTCGGTATGGTAAGACAGTGGCAGAGGCTTTTCTACGGAAAGAGATTCTCGCAGACAACTATCGACCGCGGAACTGACCTTATGAAGCTTGCAGATGCCTTCGGAGTTGAGGGTATCCGCATAGTGAACAAGAACGAGATCAGAGACGGCATTGCAAAGGCTCTGAAGCTTGCTTCTGAGGGCAGGCCTGTTCTTCTTGATGTTATCATTAATAAGGACGTAAACGTTCTTCCTATGGTTCCTGCAGGCGCAGATGTTTCCGAGCCTATTATGGAAATCGATCTTGAAGAGTCCTGATTGTTGGACAGTAAATATATATTTAAGGGTGAAATTATGTACGATTATAATACCTCCATCGTCAGCCTCGGCGATGCGAATTACCTCTCAGCCGTGTTTGACAAGGCCGAAAAGGAAAAGGAGCTCAGCATTGTATATCTGGGAGGTTCAATAACTCAGGGCTGTCATGCTCAGACTGAGGATAAAAGATATGTAAACCTTTCAGCCAAATGGTGGGAAAGCCGTTTCCCCGAAACAAAGCTCAGCTTCTTCAATGCGGGAATTGGCGCTACAACATCTCAGTTCGGAGCTGCAAGAGCTGATGAGCACGTTCTTGACAAGAAGCCTGACCTTGTGTTCGTTGAGTTTTCCGTCAATGATGATAACACTCAGCTTTTCCGTGAGACTTATGAAAGCCTTATCAGAAAGCTTCTGAAAGCGCAGTCTGTAAAGGCGGTTGTTGTTATCAATAACCTTTTCTATGAAGACGGACACAACGCACAGGAGATACATAACGAGATAGCAAAGCACTACGGTCTGCCGATAGTGAGTGTGCGTGACTATATCTATCCCCATATAGCTTCGGGAGAGGAAAAGCGTGAGGACTATACCACCGATATGCTCCACCCGAACGATAAGGGACACGCTATGATAGCATCGCTTATCTGTAATCTCCTTGATAAGGAGCTCGAAAACAGGATAGCTGAGCCTGTAAAGCCTACTCTTAAAGCACCTGTTACTGCAAGCCGCTATGAGGACGCAGTACGTTATCAGAACAAGTCTCTGAACATAAAGAGCGAGGGCTTTACCGCAGATACGCATGAAGCGTCACAGTGGTGTGACCCGTTCAAGGACGGCTGGACAGGCTGGAAAAAGGGCGCTAAGATAAGCTTCCTTATAAAGGGCAGTATCATAATGATACAGTGGAGAAAAACCATAAACAAGCCTGCCCCGAAGGCTTATGCTGTAATAGACGGCAGATATAATGAGCGTGTTATTTTAGATGCTAACTTCGATGAGGACTGGGGCGACCTTTGCGCTCTGACAACTATTTCCTCAAATGCAGGAAGCGGTCTGCACACTCTTGACATTGTTATTGATGAAGAGGGCAGAGAGGAAAGCCCGTTTATGGTTATCTCAGTCATTTCCGCAGGAAGAGACTGAATGGAAAAATTTTGAGTTGGTGCAGGTATGACAAATCTTAAAAATATACTTAAAAGAGTTAAGGCTCTGGTTATTTTCAGGGGACTTTATAATGACAAGGTTTTTGAATCGTTTATCAGAGCGATAGACAGTGCGGTTTCGGGTGATACAGACAAGGCAGTGTCCGACTACTGTGAGTTTGCTTCCGATCTATATGAGAAGGGCGATGACCTTACCGAGTACCTTCTGAATATAACGCTGCAGGACGAGAACATTTATACCTACCGCAGGGGCGAGGGCTCAAAGACAGGTATGATGCTCGATGAGTGCCTTGCAAATGAGCTTATGGTGCTTGAGGAGCTATCACAGGTGCAGAGCTCAGAGATAGCTGCTAAAATCGGCTATGACGAGTTTCTTCCGCGCTACAGCACAAAACAGACAGACTTCTCTCAGGTGTATGCTGAGCGTATGCACAGAATAGGGGAGTTCGGCTACGGGGTATACTCACGTCACAATGTATTTGTTCTGAAAAACAATGCTATTACGCCTGTTGAGTATCCCGATCCTATAAGCCTTTCACAGCTTCATTGCTATGAGGCGCAGAGAAACGAAGTTATTGATAACACTCTTGCGTTTCTTTCCGGAAAGCCCGCAAACAACGTACTTTTGTACGGCGACTGCGGAACAGGCAAATCCTCAACTGTAAAGGCTATAGCAAATGAATATGCATCAAAGGGTCTGAGGCTTATTGAGCTTAAAAAGAAACAGCTTCACTCAATTCCCGATATAGTTGAAAACATCAGCCGAAATCCGCTTAAATTCATAGTATTTATAGATGACCTCTCCTTTACCGAGGACGATGATGACTTTGCAGCACTGAAAGCAATGCTTGAGGGCAGTGTATCCTCGTCGGCAAAGAATCTGCTTATTTATGCGACCTCAAACAGACGTCATCTTGTGCGTGAGACCTTCTCTTCCCGTGAGGGCGATGAGGTGCATCTCAGAGACACTATGCAGGAGTTTTTGTCTCTGTCTGACCGCTTTGGCCTGACGGTAACCTTCCAGAAGCCCGATAAGGCTGTGTTCCTCGAAGTGGTAGAAAAGCTTGCTGAGGAATATGACGTTCAGATGCCGAGAGAGGAGCTCTTCATGCGTGCCGAGCGTTTTGCACTTGGCAAGGCAGGCAGGTCTCCGAGAGCAGCAAAACAGTTTATTGAGTTTCTGAAAGGCAGTGAGCAAGATGCTTGAATTTGTACTGTGCGAGAAAGATGATGACCTTCAGCTTGCAGCTGCGCTTGCAGATGAAATCTGGCACGAGCATTTCCCGGGGATAATAACCCTTGCCCAGACCGATTATATGGTTGGGAAGTTTCAGTCCTTTGAGAGCATGAAGGAGCAGGTGGCAAATGAAAGCTACAGCTACTATCTGATTATAGCTGACGGTGAGGCTGCAGGCTACTTTGCAATTGTCCCGAAGCCCGACGGAACTCTCTTTCTCTCAAAGCTGTATCTCAGGCGAGAGCAGAGAGGCAAGCATTATTCTACCGAGACCTTCCGCTTTATCTGTGATAAGGCAAGGGAGCAGGGGCTTAAAAGTGTGTGGCTGACAGTGAATAAAAACAATGATAAAGCGATCAACGCATACAAGGCGTTCGGAATGACAGTCTCCAAGACACAGCAGACCGACATCGGAGAGGGCTTTATCATGGACGATTATGTTTTTGAGAAAAAACTATAAAACTATCCCCCTGTCAGCGGCAGGGGGAATTGTGTAAGGAGTGATAAAATGGTTTACGCAGGAATAGTTGCGGGCGGCAGCGGTACACGAATGAAAAATGCACCTCTGCCAAAGCAGTTTTTAGACATAGGCGGAGAGCCTGTAATAATCAGAACGGTAAAGGCTTTTGTTTCTGTTGCGCAAATCGACAAGGTTATCATCGGCATAAAGCCCGATTATTATGATTATATGTCGGAGCTTTTAGATAAGCATTCAATTGACCGTGAAAGGGTCATGCTTATTAACGGCGGCAAGGACAGAAACAGTACTATACTTAATATCATAAAACTTATAAGGTCGCAGTACGGTATTGCCGATGAAGATATTATCCTCACTCACGATGCTGTACGCCCCTTTGTAAACGAGCGCACAATTACAGAAAACATATCATCTGCCCGTGAGCACGGTGCCTGCGGAACTTATATCCCCTCGGCGGATACGATCATAGCTTCACAGTCGGGCTCTTATGTTGACAAAACGCTTGACCGTCGTGTGCTCTGGCAGGCGCAGACACCCCAGAGCTTTGACCTTAAACGTCTTGACGAAGAGATCTCTAAGCTTTCCGAAAGCGAGCTTGAAGCTCTGACCGATACCTGCTCGGTGTTCACCCGGATAGGTGTACCTATCAGGATAGTTGAGGGCGACAGGCTGAACTTCAAGATAACGACTGATGAAGACTTAAAGCTTGCCGATGCGCTTGCATCGAAATAATAAGAAAGACCCGACACGCAGTCGGGTCTTTCTTATGTGTATTACTTGATACCGTACTTTTTAAGCAGTGCCTCGATCTTGCTGTGAGGGTCAATAACCTGCGAAATCGACTTGTCATGGTTGAGCGATGCAATAAAGTAAGCAATGTACTTTGAGCAGTCAACATCATGGAACCACGGTGTTTCGAGAAGGTCAGGTCTTCTGTAGGTGAGGTTAGTTCCGAATACGCCGTCGATAATGCCGTCGGCATAAGCCTTGTTGAACTTGTCCAGACCGTTAGTGAAGATAGGATATGTAGCGTAGCAGTATATCTTGTTTGCCTTTCTCTTCTTGAGCTCCAGCGCAACGTCGAGCATTGACTCGCCCGAAGAAATAATATCGTCAGCAATGAAGATATCCATTCCTGCGCAGTCACGTCCTATGTACTCATGTGCAACGATGGGGTTTCTGCCGTTTATGATCGTAGAGTAGTCACGCCTTTTATAGAACATTCCGAGGTCAACGCCCAGTACAGAAGCATAATACATATTCCTGTTGATAGCGCCCTCGTCAGGGGATACGATCATAAAGTGGTTCTTATCGGGCTTGAAGTCATCAAGTGCCCTGAACATAGCCTTGAGTACCTGATAAGAAGGAATGATATTGTCAAAGCCCATAAGCGGAACAGCATTCTGCACTCTGGGGTCGTGAGCGTCAAATGCTAAGATGTTCGATACTCCCATAGCCTGAAGCTCCTGCAGAGCAACTGCGCAGTCGAGAGACTCTCTGTAGTTTCTTCTGTGCTGTCTGCCGCCGTAAAGCGAAGGCATAATAATGTTTATTCTGTGAGCCTTGCCGCTTGCAGCCTGAATTATTCTTTTCAGATCCTGATAGTGGTCATCGGGAGACATAGCATTTTCATGACCGAAATAGTCATAAGTACAGCTGTAGTTTCCCATATCGCAGAGAATAAACAGGTCATCACCTCTTATAGTCTCCTTGATAAGTCCCTTTGCATCACCTGATGAGAATCTCGGGCACTCATTTTCAATAAGGAAGGTATCCTTGAAGTGCTCATTCTCATTAGCCCACATTGTAAGGTAGCTGTCTACCTTCTTGCCGAGCTCCTCAGCACTTTTCATAGCGATGAGCCCGAGGGGCGCAACTCTTGAACCATTGTCAAACAGTACGTTTTCCGCATTACCCATGATCGTTAGTCCTCCTGTATTTTATTATTCGGATCAATAACATACTACTATTATACTTTATTTTCGACCTTTTGGCAATAGGTTTTTGAAAGTTTATAATTTTTTTGTCATTTACACAAATTTTAGCCAAATTGAGCGTTAGATTTGACTAATTATTTCAGCAATTGAGTTCTATAATGAAAAGTTTATGAACCGTTTAAAAAACTCTTGCGTTTTGGCTTGAAATGATATATAATAAAATGGTATAGGTATGTAAATATAACTTAGTAAGGAGTAAATTACCATGACAAGAACACAGAGATACTTTACAGAAATAAAAAACAAGAGGGTAGCCTTCATCGGTGTGGGTGTCAGCCATACCGAGCTTATAAAGGTATTCCTCAGCAGAGGCGTTAAGTGCGTAGTCTGCGACAGGAAAGACGAAGATGAGTTCGATGAGCTCATCTATGAGGAGCTTTCAGCAAAGGGCTGTGACTTCTCCCTCGGCGAGAATTACCTTGACGCTATCTTCAATTGTGATATAGTTTTCAGAACACCGGGAATGTACTATAATGACCCCGTTCTTACCAAGGCAAGAAAGCAGGGTATCGTTATCACCTCAGAAATGGAAACATTTTTTGATCTTTGCCCCTGCCGTACCTTCGGAGTAACAGGCTCGGACGGAAAGACCACAACAACTACTCTTATCAGTGAGCTCCTCAGAGCAGAGGGCAAGAGAGTACATCTCGGCGGCAACATAGGAAAGGCGCTCCTTCCGATAGTTGAAACTATGGCAGAAACAGACGTTGCGGTAGTCGAGCTTTCAAGCTTCCAGCTTATTTCTATGAGAAGCTCGCCCATGACTGCGGTTATAACAAACATCACTCCCAACCACCTGAACGTTCACGGCACAATGGAGGAGTACATCGGGGCAAAAACCAACATCATCGCACATCAGAACGGCTACTCAAAGACCGTTCTTAACGAGGACGATGAAACCACTATCGGGCTTGCCGATATGGTAAGAGGAAAGCTCTGCACATTCTCTCTCAAGCATCAGGTACAGAGGGGAACTTATCTCAGAGATGACGGAATGCTCTGCTATACCGAAAACGGTCAGGACACACCTATCGTTCATAAAGATGATATCCGTATTCCGGGTATTCATAATGTAGCAAATTATCTTGCGGCTATCTGTGCGGTATGGGGCGAGGTAAGCATTCAGAGCATAGTTTCCGTTGCAGAGAACTTCGGCGGAGTTGAGCACAGAATTGAGTTCGTAAGAGAAAAGGGCGGAGTTAAGTGGTATAATGATTCTATCGCTACAAGCCCTACAAGAGTTATAGCAGGTCTTAACTCATTTAATCAGAAGCTTATTGTTATTGCAGGCGGCTATGACAAGAAGATACCCTTCGAGCCCCTCGCTGAGCCTGTAAACAAAAATGTTAAGACCCTGATTTTAATGGGCGTTACCGCTGATAAGATCGAGGCGGCAGTTACTGCAAGCCCTCTTTATCCCGACAGCGGACTGAAAATTCTCAGAGCCGAGAGTATGGAGGACGCAGTCGCAATTGCTGACAAGATAGCCGATGAGGGCGACATAGTAACCCTCTCGCCTGCCTGCGCAAGCTTTGACGCTTATCCAAACTTTGAGGCAAGGGGCAGACACTTCAAGGAGCTTGTAAGGGCACTTTGATAACAGTCTTGAAAATTGGACAGATAATATTTTGAAAAGAGAAGTTTTATGGACATAAAAGAACTGATATGCAAGCTGACCGCACCTATGGGTGTATCGGGGGCTGAGAAAATGGCTGCTGATACAGCGGCAGAGCTTTTAGCACCGTTCGGAGAGGTCAGTGTTACAGCGCTGGGCAGTGTTATCTGCAAGGTCGGTGAGCACAGAGAGGGCTTGCCCTCGCTGCTTTTAGATGCACATATTGATGAGATCGGAATGATAGTGACCTATATCACAGATGACGGCTTCTTAAAGGTCGCAGCCTGCGGCGGAATTGATGCAAGAGTTCTGCCTGCAAGTGTTGTGACGATTTACGGAAAAGAAAAGCTAAAGGGTGTAATAACCTCAGTGCCGCCGCATCTCAGTGATGACAGCAGCGAAGTTCCCGATGTTGATGCTGTCTTTATAGATACGGGCTTTACGAAAGCAGAGCTTAAAGATAAGGTAAAGCTTGGCGACAGGGTTCTAATTGAAAATGATCCTGTCCCGCTTATCGGCGGAAGGCTTACCTCAAAGGCGCTTGATAACCGCTGCGGCTGCGCCTCTGTAATAAGGGCACTGGAGCTTGTCAAGGACAAAGAGAGCGCATACAATGTGACAGTTCAGCTTTCCACAGGAGAAGAGGTCAATCAGCGCGGTGCTGTGACCGCTGCCTTCAGGGAGAATTTTGATGAAGCAATAGTAGTTGATGTTACCTTCGGTGTGTGTCACGGAGAGCCCGAGGCTGATTATTCACAGCTTGGAAAAGGACCTGCTGTCGGTATATCATCATCGCTGTCGGAGGAGCTTTCAGACAGGCTTATAAAGCTTGCGGAGGAGGAAAGCATACCCTGTCAGCTCGAAGTTATGGGCGGCAAAACAGGCACAAATGCTGATTCCGTAAGTATTTCAAGGGCAGGTGTAAGAACAGTTACCCTGTCAATACCCGAGCGATATATGCACACTCCTGCCGAGGTCATCGACCCTGAGGACTGCGAGAACACAGCAAGGCTTATATCAGCCTTCATCACAAAGGGGAGGGCTTGATATGCTGAAAGATATATTAAAGGAGCTCTGCTGTCTTGACGGTATCTCGGGAAGAGAGAACGAGGTCCGTGAGAGGATAATCTCTCTCATTGGCGATAAGGCAGAGGTAAGAACTGACAATCTTGGGAACGTGATAGCCTTCTGCAAGGGAAAGAAAACACCTTCCAAAAAGCTGATGATCTCTGCCCACATGGACGAGGTCGGCTTTATGGTGACATATATAAATAAAGACGGAACGCTCTGCTTTACCCCTGTTGGCGGAATAGACCCGAGGGTCTGCTTCGGTAAGAGGGTTAGAGTAGGCAGACAGAAAATAACAGGGCTTATAGCAGGCTCTGCAATACACAATGTCCCGAAGGCTGACAGAAACAAAGTCAAAAGCTTTGACAAGCTTGTTATCGACATCGGTGCAGGCTCAAAGGAAGAGGCTGAAAAGCTTGTCCGTCAGGGCGACAGCGTTTATTTTACTTCCGAGTTTACGGAGTTCGGCAGCGGCATGATAAGCTCAAAGGCAATTGATGACCGTGCAGGCTGTGCTATGATGATAGAGATGATAAACGCAGGCGTTGAGTACGATACCTATTTTACCTTCGTGGTACAGGAGGAGATAGGTCTCAGGGGCTCAGGCTGTGCGGCTTTCTCTGTTGAGCCCGATTATGCTATAGTACTTGAAGCCACCACTGCTTCCGATATACCCTCGGAAAGCGGCGCAGACCGTGTATGCGAGGTCGGAAAGGGAGCTGTTGTCTCAATAATTGACAGGGCAACGATGTACGATGAGGGCCTCAGCAGTCTGGCTTTTAAGCTTGCTGAGGAGAATGGAGTTCCTGCACAGACAAAAACAAAGGCGGCAGGCGGCAATGATGCAGGCGCTATACACAAGTCCCGTGAGGGTGTCAGAACTGCGGCTGTATCTGTGCCGTGCAGGTATCTGCATTCACCCGTATGTGTTATAAAAGAGGACGACCTGGAGAGCGTTTATAAACTTGCAAGGCTTCTTGCGGACAGGATCTTAGCTGATGATTTATGAAACCAAAGAGCTTTCAGCTATGCTTCTCAGTGAGCTGAAAAGCAATAACTACACAAGAAGGATAAAGTCACACTTTCAGGCCTATGGCGCTGAGTATGACTTCCTGCGTTTTTTTATGATAGAGGAGAACGGTGAGCACTTTGGTATGCTGTCCGTGTTCAACTCAACGATGATGATCTCTACCTTTATTGGCAAGACCTTCACCGATGAGATACTTGAAGAGCTTGCAGGCTTTATCCTTATGAACAAGCCCATGCAGATAGAGCTTGAGGGCTGTTACGGAAAAAAGCTTCATAAGCTTATTAAAGATGAGTATAACAGTGACAAGCGCACGGAATTCGCCTTCGTTACCAGAAATACTCTCCCTGATATGGACGTAAATGAGCTTCCTAAGCTTGATGATGTATACAAAATACTGGCGGAGAGCTTCCCCTCGATCAAGGCATCATATCAGCTCTGGCTGACCGATACCTCGCACAGGGTAAGGCGTGGTCTTTCGCAGTCGTTCCTGCTGGGGGACTATACTACGGCAACTATTCAGTATATCATTGACGGTGTGGCGCTTGTCGGTCATGTTGCCACTATACCCGAGGAGCGTGGTAAATTCCATGCAAGACGGCTTCTTTACTGGATAGGCGAGCGCCTTAATAAAGACGGCTTTGAGGTAAGGCTTTTTGCAAGACCGCACAGGGTCAGCTATTATGAAGAGATAGGCTTCCGTGAAGTGGGAGTAGACTATGTATTGGAGAGAAAGGTAAATGACTGATAATATTTTTGATATAGACGAGAGCATTCTTGCTCTTGCCCGTGAGGCAGAGACCGAATGTGCAGAGCAGTTTCGGATAATAGATGAAATTGCTGAATATAATGGTATGAAGGTGCTCAAAGCTTTCATTGATAACCGTGTCAGCGAGGGCTGCCTTAAAGGCACTACAGGCTACGGCTATTCCGACATAGGCAGAGAAGCCGCAGACAAGGTGTTCGCTCAGGCATTCGGCGGTGAGGACGCTATTGTTCGTCACAGCTTTGTAAACGGCACTCATGCGCTTTCAACGGCGCTTTTCGGAGTGCTCCGTCCCGATGACGTAATGCTCTCCTGCACAGGCAGACCCTATGACACTCTTGAAGAGGTCATAGGCATCAGATACGAAAAGGGCAACGGCTCGCTCAGGGATTTCGGAGTAAAATATGATGAAGTACCTCTCCTTGAAAGCGGTATGCCCGACCTTGATCTGATAGCTGAAAAGGCTAAGGGCG
>CAMMYU010000116.1:0-15924 GCA_946528545.1 uncultured Ruminococcus sp. | reverse complement strand
GTCAGCAAGCCTGCGTCGAATTTAGGCAATCTGACGAAAATCTGGACGGCGCATCTGATGCACAGGGGTCGTGCGGTGTTGCCTTAAGAAAAGATTTTAAGGAGCTGATGATATGAAGCTTATTTTTATAGGAGCAGACCATGAGGTAACAGGAAGCTGTACCTACATTGAAGCCTGCGGAAAGAAATTTCTTGTGGATTTCGGAATGGAGCAGGGCGCTGATAAGTTTGAAAATGCCAGGATCCCCTGTGCCCCCGGCGAGATAGACTTTGTCCTTCTCACCCATGCGCATATAGACCATTCGGGACTGCTGCCGCTGCTTGCTGCGGGCGGCTTTAAGGGGCAGATACACGCAACCGACGCTACCTGCAATCTCTGTGAGATAATGCTCAGAGACTCGGCTCATATTCAGGAGTTTGAAGCAGAGTGGCGCAGCCGTAAGGGCAGACGTAAAGGCAGCGGCGAGACCGAACCTCTTTACACTATGGCAGATGCCGAGGCTGCAATAAGCCATCTGTGTCATCACAGGTATGACACTCAGGAGGAGCTGTGCGAGGGTATCAGCGTCCGCTTTGTTGACGCAGGTCACCTGCTCGGCTCAGCATCAATTGAGCTTACCCTTACAGAGGACGGTGTTACCAAAAAGATAGTTTTCTCGGGCGATATAGGGAACCTTAATCAGCCCCTTATCCGTGACCCTCAGTACCTTGACGAGGCAGACTACGCTGTTATGGAATCGACCTACGGCCTGAGATACCACGATAAGCCCAAGGGCGACTATGTCCATGACCTTGCAGCGCTTCTGCAAAAGACCTTCGACAGGGGCGGTACTGTTGTTATCCCCTCATTTGCAGTCGGAAGAACTCAGGAGCTTCTCTACTTTATCAGAAAGATAAAGGATCAGCACCTTATCAGCGGCCATGACGGCTTCAAGGTGTATATCGACTCCCCTCTTGCAATTGAAGCCACAAGCATTTTCAATAAGAACAAAAACTCCTGCTTTGACGAGGAGGCTTTGGAGTTTGTCAGGAACAATATAAACCCTCTTGTTTTTGAGGGTCTTGAAACTGCCGTTACAAGTGATGAGTCAAGAGCAATAAATTTTGACTCAAGCCCGAAGGTAATCATTTCAGCAAGCGGTATGTGCGAGGCAGGACGTATCAAGCACCACTTAAAACACAATCTCTGGAAGCCTGAGTGTACAGTGCTCTTTGTAGGCTATCAGGCAGTGAACACACTCGGACGAAGCATAGTTGACGGCGCTAAGACTGTAAAGCTCTTCGGTGAGGAAATAGCTGTCTGCGCTGAGATAAAGATTCTTGCAGGTATCAGCGGCCATGCCGATAAGGCAGGCCTTGACAAGTGGATAGAGCATTTCAGCCATGTGGGCAAGGTGTTTGTAAATCACGGCGATGAGGACAGCGCTGACGGCTACACCGAGCACCTGCGTCAGGACCTCGGCATAGATGCCTATGCCCCCTACAGCGGTGCTGAGCTTGACCTTGCTACAGGTGTTTTCACAAACGCAGAGCCTAAGCGGGTGCAGAAGAAAGAGCCTGTCTCCACCAACTATCAGAGGCTTCTTTCCGCTATGGACAAGCTTGAAGCTCTTGTTAAAGCAAGCAAGGGTCTTAACAACAAGGATATGGCAAAGCTTACGGATTCTATCAATAATCTCTATGCGAAATTCAAGTAAGTGCCGATTGACAGCAGTTTCATATTGTGATATACTAAAACTGTAATTAAAATCCTATGTAAGGACCGGTGATAATATGAAAGGATTAAAGTCAATAGCTGCTCTGCTCTGTGCGGCTGCCCTGATGGCAGGATGTGCCGATTCGTCAGATTCATCGTCTGCAAAGAGCAAGGATAAGGATTCGGGCAGCAAAACCAAGACTGAACAGATAATAGAGAGCTGTATTGTTACAGACCAGAACTTTGAAACCTACGTCTCAAATACTTATGTTGCGACCGGCAATAACTATATGATAGGCTCGGTCGATAACAAAGCGTACAGGGTTTATCTCCCTGTTGAGGAGTCAGGAGAGCTTGAATACTGCTTCTACTTCTCAAACACTGTGGACTCCACATACAACGGCGGCGAAAAAGCTCATGTCGGGCAAGAAGGCGGAGACTACTCTATAACAGCCGCCTATGTTTATGACGGCGGCACAGCCCCCGACGACCCGATAGGAGAGAAGATCCCTGTTACATTCTCAGGAAAGGAGTCAAAGGACGTTGCCTCGGGAGAAGCATTCTGGAGCGACCCCGTTACTATAAACATTCCGAAGGATCACTATCTTGTGTGGGAGTGGACTCTGACAGGCAAGGATATCCCATGCATCAAGATGTCTAATCTTACATCATCAAGCAGCAACGATTATCCCGAGGACCCCGAGGACGAGGCTGTATGGAAGTACACCGATGAGATTCCCTGCCCCGTATTCGTGGGCGCTAAAAGAGATGTAAAGGCAAGGGTCACCGCAATAGGCGACTCAATCACTCAGGGCTGCATGACCGACTATATGACCTATGAGTTCTGGGCAGCAAGAATAGCAAAGGCTCTCGGTCCTGACTATGCATTTTATAATGCAGGTCTAGGCTGGGCAAGGGCAAGCGACTGTGCATCTAACGGCAACTGGCTCGGAAGAGCCCTCAACTGCGATGTTGCTATGGCAGCCTTCGGAACAAACGATATAGGCGCAGGCGCTTACGGTTCAGAGACAGGCGACAATGCAGATGATATACTCGCAAATATAAAGGCTATACTTGAGCAGTTCAAGGCTGTCGATGCAAGAACTATCCTCTTCAACTCTCCTCCGCAGGACTATGAGGGAGCACTTGAGGAAACGAGAACCACCCTCAATGAGCTTGAAAAAACTATGGCTGAAAGCGTCGGAGCTGAGTACTTTGATTTCTCCGAGGTTCTCTGCGAGAACGGAAGCCCCTCCACAGCATACTACGGACAGCACCCGAATGCAGAAGGCGGAGCTGAGGTCTGCAAGGCATTTATGGCTAAGTTCTTTCCAGAGATAGAGTATGTTCTCGATGAGAACAAGGACTCCGAAAGCGAAAATGAAGCTACCGAGGGTACCGATGCAGGCACGGCTGATAACACTCAGCCCATAGATAACGGCACCGAGGCGACCACCGAGGACGAAATCTACGCCGAAGCTGAGGATTACACCTACGATGACGAAGCCTACGACGAGGTTTATGACGGAACCTACGATGAATAAACACAAAAAGACCGTGAGCCGAAACTCACGGTCTTAAATTATGCTTATTTTACTGCTTTTCCGAAAGCTCGGAAATGATCTGAATGAACGAATCAACGCTTGTAAAATCCTTATAAACTGATGCAAATCTCACATAAGCCACCTGATCGAGACTTTTCAACTTTTTAAGCACCATATCACCGATCTCACTGGTGTTTGTCTCAGTCTGCATCTTATTAGCGAATGCGTTCTCCACATCATCAACAAGGCCTGTTATCGCTTCAACACTGACAGGTCTTTTCTTGACAGCTATCTGAAGTCCCTTGATAAGCTTCTGCCTGTCAAACGGCTCAAACGAACCGTCACGCTTATAAACCATAAGCTGAGGCTTCTCAATAACCTCATAGGTAGTAAACCTTTTTCCGCACTTGGGGCACTCTCTTCTTCTTCTCTTCTTGCCCTCACTGGGTCTGGAATCAATTACTCTCGTATCCTCATTACTGCAAAACGGACATTTCATAATAGTACTCCTATGTCTGTAAATTTGATCTTCCACTACATTATAACACATAAAAATACAAATTTCAAGACCTTTTGCAAAATTTTGTACAAAAATATGTACTTATGTATCCTCTATGAGGGCGAAACTTCGGAGAGTTGCCAATCAGTATTCGTAAACGCTTCCGCCTATGAACTCCCTGCACAGCGCAGTATCGGGCAGTACAACCTCATCAAGAGGCTCAACCTCACGCAGTGCTTCGAGCATTGGCATAAATCGGTCAAAGCCCTTATATTCCTTTGCAGTCTCCTCAAGGCCCTCAAGAATATAATTTTTGTATACCGCAGGCTCATACGCAAAGTATGTATCTATCTGGAAGCGTGCCTCAGCCTTGTATGGCATAATGTAGAGATCCTCGCCCTTTTCAACGCTCCTGAACATATCGAGCGTTTCGGCAAAGGCTCTTCCTCTGTACTGCTTATCCCTGATAAGGCGGCGCATAAGTCTGTGGAACTTCGGGTGAAGCATAGTGCCGTCAGCAAGCTCGGTTCTCCTGCGTACACTGACGTACACCGTATTTGCACTTGAACCTGCGCCGTTTGTTATGAACGGGTTGAGCGCATGGATACCCTCAAAGGTGATTATCTCCTTGCCGGTAAGCCTTATAGCCTCGCCCTCTTCTCTTGACTGAGTTGAGAAGATGAACTTAGGCAGTCTGATCTCCTCGCCCTTGCCAAGTCTTATCATATCCTCCTTGAGCTGTTCCCAGTCAATGCGGTCGGGTGTTTCATAGTTTGGCTTTCCGTCCTCGCCTATCGGCACAGTGTACTTGTCGGAAGGCAGAAAATAATCATCAAGAGAAATCGTATGGGTAATTATGCCCTTGCTCTCAAGCATTTTATCAAGCTTCAGAGCAGTGGTGGTTTTTCCAGAGCCCGAAGGTCCTGCCAGCAGCAGGATAGGCTTTTGCTCGTGCTCAGCAGCGATGATGTCAGCAGCCTCACGAAGCTTTGAATCATAGCGCTCTGTACATTCGAGAACGAACTCGTCAGCGCCTGCTTTTATTTTTTCATTTATAAGCCTAATACTGATTTTTTTCATATCAACACCTCCTGTTCTTCAGGTCAGCCTATTTTCCAGATATTCTCGGCATAATCCCTGATAGTTCTGTCAGATGAGAACTTGCCCGCGCCTGCAATATTGAGCCAGCACTTCTTAGCAAAGGCAAGGCTGTCCTTGTAGTCACGGTTAGCACGAAGCTTAGTCTCTACATAATCGTTAAGGTCGCCCACAACGTAATAGTGGTCTGGAACGTGCCAGCTTGCGCCGTCAGTGAGAGCCTTGTAAAGCTCCTTGAAGCTTCCCTCCTGATCTGAGGGCACACCGCCGTCGCTGAACTGACCGTCAATAAGCTTTTCAAGCACCCTTGCTATCTTCTCATCAGCTGCAATAAGCTTTCTCGGGTCATATCCGGGCATTATCTCGGCAAGCTCTTCCACTCTTGCACCGAAGATGTAGTTGTTTTCCTCGCCTGCCTCCTCGGCTATCTCAACGTTTGCACCGTCATAAGTACCTAAGGTAACTGCGCCGTTGAGCATAAGCTTCATATTTCCCGTACCCGAGGCCTCAGTGCCTGCTGTGGATATCTGCTCCGAAATATCAGCCGCAGTAACAAGCTTCTCAGCGTAGGATACATTGTAGTTTGCAACGTAAACTACCTTGATAAGATCCTTTGTATCGGGGTCGGAGTTTACAAGCTTACCAACCTCGCCTATAAACTTGATTATAGCTTTAGCACGTCTGTATCCGGGGGCTGATTTTGCTCCGAAGATATAGGTTGTCGGTGTAAAGTCTTTTATAGAGCCGTCCTTGATGCCGAAATAGATATAGAGTATCGACAGCGCATTAAGGAACTGTCTCTTATATTCGTGCAGTCTCTTTATCTGAATATCAAAAACGGAATTCGGGTCTATATCAACGCCGTCATGCTCCTTGATAAAGGCTGCAAGCTGGCACTTCTTTGCTTCCTTTACGGCCATAAACTCTCTGAGTACAGCCTCATCATCGGCGTACTTTTCAAGCCCTCTCAGAAGCTCTGCGTTCTTCACCCAGTCGGCAGTACCGAGAAGCTTTGTAATAAGTGCCGAAAGCTCGGGGTTGCAAAGAGCCAGCCAGCGTCTCTGAGTTATGCCGTTTGTCTTGTTCTGGAAGCGCTCTGGATAGAGCTCATACCAGTCCTTGAGCGCATCGTTTTTGAGTATCTCGGTATGGATAGCCGCAACCCCGTTTACATAGCTTGACACATAGATAGCCATGAAAGCCATTCTGACAGTGCCGTCGGCAACAGGCTGCATAGAAGTTATAAACTTTCTGTCCTTGCCGAGTGCATACATATCCTTGATAAAGCGCTCATTTATCATAAGGATAACGCCGTAAACCTCGGGGAGAAGCTTCTCAACCATACGGCTCGGCCACTTTTCGAGAGCCTCGGCCATGATAGTGTGGTTGGTGTAATTAAATACCTTCTGAGCAGTTTCAAAAGCCTTCTCAAAGGTGAAGCCGTGCTCTGTCATAAGCTGTCTGATAAGCTCGGGAACAGAGATAACGGGGTGAGTATCATTAAGCTGTACGGTCACGAACTCAGCGAGCGTATCAAGTGTGCCGTGCTTTGCAATATGCTTTCTCAGAATGTCAGTGATAGATGCCGACGAGAAGAAATACTCCTGTCTGAGTCTTAGTATCTTTCCCTCATCTGTATTATCATTCGGGTAGAGAACTTTTGAGATGTTCTCGGCATCGTTCTTTGCCTTTACCGCGCCGTCATAGTTTCCGCTGTCAAAGGCAAGGAAGTCAAAGCCTGCATCGCTCTCAGCCTGCCAGAGACGCAGCGTTCCCACGTTCTTTGTGCCGAAGCCGATTATCGGCATATCGTAGGGCACAGCCTTAACAGTCATATCAGAGTATACAACGTTAACAGCTTCGGCTTCATTTCTTACCGACCAGGGGTCTCCGTGAGCTGTCCAGTCATCAGCCTCTTCTCTCTGGAAGCCGTCAACTATCTTCTGTTTGAAAAGCCCGTACCTGTATCTTATGCCGTAGCCGTCAAGGGGCAGATCAAGTGTTGCCGCAGAGTCTAAAAAGCAGGCAGCCAATCTTCCGAGACCGCCGTTTCCGAGGGCTGCGTCTTCAATCTCCTCAAGCTCAGCAAGGCTTCTTCCGTGAGCCTTCAATGCCTCATCGACCGTGTCTGTAAGTCCCAGACAGAGAATATTATTCTGCACCGCCCTGCCCATAAGGAACTCCATAGACAGGTAGCAGGCACGCCTTTTTCCGAGATGAGCCTCACGGCTCTTGTCCCAGTCCTCGGAGATGTAGTTCATCACAACATCAGAAACTGCATTGTGAAGCTCATATACAGACGCTGTCTCTGTAGTTTTTCTGTAGTTGTTTTTCAAAGCAGAGCTTAGCTGCTCTTCAAATATCATCTTATCCATAATTTTCTCCTGATTACTTTTTGTTTATTCTTCCGTAAGTCTTACCAAGCTTATACAGCCTTTCAGCGAGGACAGTATCAAGCTTATCCATGCTGTCCAGTCTCCATGTCCAGTTTCCGCCGAGGGTAGAGGGCGTGTTCATTCTTGCCTCATTTCCAAGACAGAGTATATCCTGAAGCTGTGCTATAGCCGTATCACTGATACTTGACCAGCAAAGCCTTACAAGCGCCCACGGAACATACTTCTCATTTGTAAGTCCCAGATAGTCCTTACAAAAAGCTGCTGTCTCCTCACTGCAGCCCTTTATCCAGCCTGCGGCGGTCTCGTTATCGTGAGTGCCCGTATAGCATACGCTGTTTGTATTCTTGAAGTTGTGCGGCAGATACGGATTTGAAGCATCGCCGTCAAAACCGAATTCAAGCACCTTCATTCCGGGGTAGCCGCTTGCTTCGAGGAGCTTTATTACCTTCTTTGTAAGGAAGCCTAAGTCCTCAGCGATTATTTTCACATCGGGAAGCTTTTTCTTCACTTCCTTGAAAAGCTTCATATCAGGGCCCTTTCTCCAGACGCCCTTCCTTGCGTTCTTAGCTCCGTAGGGTATGCAGTAGTAGCTCTCAAAGCCCCTGAAATGGTCTATCCTGATAATATCATATACCTTTGAAGCCGCCTTTATACGGCTTATCCACCATACAAACTTCTCTCTTGCCATAACATCCCAGCGGTAGAGAGGATTTCCCCACAGCTGACCGTCCTCGGAGAACACATCGGGAGGACAGCCTGCGACCTCGATCGGCTTTTTCTCCTTATCGAGTGCAAAGTACTGCGGAGTGAGCCACACCTCAACACTGTCATAGGAAACATAGATCGGTATATCTCCGATAATCTCTATACCCAGATCATTTGCGTACTTTTTAAGCTTTCTGAACTGCTGGAAGTACTTATACTGCACAAAGCACCAGAAGTCAATATCATTTGCGTATTCTTTCCTTGCGTTCTTGAGAGCCTTGGGCTTGCACTGTCTGAGGCCCTCTTCCCATTCGTACCAGGCCTTTCCGTCATGAGCCGTTTTCAGCGACATAAACAGGCCGTAATCATACACCCAGTCCTTGTTTTCGAGAATAAACTTTATAAAGCCCTTCTCGCTGTTCTTGCGAAAGCGCTTATGCGCCTTTCTGAGCACCTTGAAGCACTCATTGTATATCTTCTCATAGTCTACCTGAGTGGGGTCGCTGCCCCAGTCGATATTCTTGTATTCGTCAGCTTTAAGGTAGCCCTCTTTCTCCAGAGTCTCAAAATCAATGAAGTAGGGGTTGCCCGCAAAGATAGAAAAGCTCTGGTACGGCGAGTCACCGTAGCTTGTCGGTGAGATCGGCAATATCTGCCAGCAGGACTGCCCCGAGCTTTTAAGAAAATCGGCAAAGGCATACGCTTCTTTACCCATTTTTCCTATGCCGTACTCATTCGGCAGAGATGAAATGTGCATAAGTATTCCGCTTTTACGCATAACGATCATCCTTTCAGATAAGTTTTTCGCCTGTATTCTTTATTATATACGAGCATACTTAAATTTTTTCGTGCGAGGTACTTTTCATATATCAGCAGTACCACCAGCCCGAAAAGCGCTCCGACCAGCACTCCGCCTGTATCTATGAGCATATCCCTGAGCTCACAGGAGCGCCCGTCAGAAAACAGCTGATGAAGCTCATCAGTTGCAGAGTACAGTGAGCCCAGCACAACTGCGCAAGCAGTCCTGAGCCTTTTGTCCTGAAGCTTATACAGACACCAGAACACCAGCACTCCGAGCACAGCATACTCCGTAAAGTGAGCAGACTTCCTGATATAGAAGGTCAGTTTGTCATAAAGACTTTTCTGCTCTGTCTCGGTCATCTCTTTGTAATCCGACACAAACACATCAATGCAGACATCGGTTATTGCACTGCTCTGTGCCGACGAGGTCTCAGCATCATTTGCCGAGAACATAAATATCAGAAGACACCACAGCCCCGTTATCACGAACCTGAGAGCCTTACTTTTTAAGATTTTTTTCAATATAATTCAAAAGCTCCTTTTTATCGTTTGCGCATACCTCTTCTATCACTGCATCAAGAGCCAGCTCAAGAGCACTTCCTATATCCTTGCCCTTATAGCCCTCAGCCATAAGGTCACGCCCGTCAATATCAAGCTGTCTTACCGACATAACAGGGCGCTCGGCAACGATCTCGTCATATATCTTATGGAAGCTTTCAAGCTCATCAAGCTTTTGCTCTATCCTGTAATTCGACTGCGCCATTGTGTCGGCATAGCGCACATCAAGATAATCCTCGAAAAAGCCCATATCATGCTTTGAGATATATTTCTTGACTGTCTTTTTAGTGCAGGCTATGCGGTTATCATGGTTTCTTATAAGAGCTGTTATACGCTCCCTTGAAGCATTGTCAAGCTTTAATCGCCTAAGGATAACATCGGCGGTTTCAGCGCTCTTCACGGGGTGCCCCTTGAAGTGGTCAATGCCAATGTCATCGGTTGTTTTGCAGGCAGGCTTTTCAATGTCATGCAGAAGCATAGTCAGCCTCAGTGCAGGGTCCTTCCTGATATTGCCGACGCTCCTGCACAGGTGCTCATACACTGTATAGCAGTGATGAGGGTTATTCTGCCTGAAGCCTATACAGGGTGCAAGCTCGGGGATAAACACGCACATTACCTCGGAAAAGCCGAGGAGCACATCTACAGCCCTGTCGCCGCAGAGAAGCT
The DNA here is from genome assembly GCA_946528545.1 of uncultured Ruminococcus sp. Taxonomy (GTDB): domain Bacteria; phylum Bacillota; class Clostridia; order Oscillospirales; family Ruminococcaceae; genus Hominimerdicola. The sequence continues at coordinate 5,962 of CAMMYU010000116.1, read as the reverse complement.
TCTGAAGCTCCTGCATTATCCTCTCGGCAGAAATGCTTTCAAGAAGCCTCCTGTTTCTCATAACTGCCGCCGCAGTTTCGTCCTCTATCTCAAAATCAAGAACGGAAGAAAACCTCATAGCCCTCAGTATTCTCAGAGCGTCCTCATCAAAGCGCTTGTCGGGCTCGCCCACGCAGCGGATAATGCGGTTTCTCAGGTCTCCCTGACCGCCGAACATATCCACAAGCCCTGTCCTGTCAGAGTACGCCATAGCGTTCACTGTAAAGTCACGCCTTGAAAGGTCCTCTTTAAGCGTTTTTGAAAATGTCACCTGCTTCGGGTGGCGGTGGTCTTCATACTCACCGTCACTTCGGAATGTTGTTATCTCAACGGGCTTGTGCTCGACCATTGCCGTAACAGTGCCATGCTTTATGCCTGTCTCAATAACGTGCAGTCCCGAGAGCGCCTCTATCACCTGTTCGGGGCGGGCATTTGTGCAGACGTCATAGTCATTCGGCTCAGCACCTATAAGCTGATCTCTCACACAGCCGCCTACTATATAGGCTTCAAAGCCTGCAAGCTCTAAAAGCCCTATTACTTTATTTACATAAGATGGTACTTTTATTTTCATTCTATCACTTTTCTCAGTTTATTCTGAAAAGCCTTGCCGTAAACGGTCTGTCAAACCGAACACTCAGCTTCTTGGAAGCCGTGTTCAGCTCAAACGGACACTCATTGAAGTCCGGATAAATACAGCCTGCCTTTGTCACCTCACCAAGGAAGTCAAGCGGTATCTCGCAGGTGTCGCTGCCCTCTCTTCTCCATACGGCAATATATGCGCAGTCCTTACCTTTAAGACCAAGGCAGACCCAGTTGTCCGTAAAGTCCGAGAGCCCCAAAGGCCAGAACGGCACAGCCTCTCTTATATCCTTTCTTATTCTCTTGTAGACCTCAAGGCCCTGCTTTACAAGTGAGAGCCTTTCGTCATCAATATTCGCAAGGTGTCCGCTCTGGTGTATACGCAGGAGCATCGCATTTATCATGTTAAACACGGTCTCCTCACGGTCGCCCTGCGACATCGGGTAGCACCATATTGCCGACTGCTCGGGGCAGACAGCAAGGGGCGAGTTCGCCGCTATAGTGCAATATTTCTTATAATCGTCCTGATCCGAGGTAGACTGTATAGAGTACCTCGACAGCATAGCGTAGTCCATTCTCAGACCGCCGCTTGAGCAGTTCTCGATAACAAGCTCGGGGTATCTCTCAAACACGCTGTCAAGCCAGTCAAGGTAGGCTCTCTCATGTCCGAGAAGTCCATCACCATAGCTGTCAGCATTTTGCTCTGTACCGATACCGGGCTCGATATTGTAATCCATTTTTATATAGCCCACTCCGTAGTCACGGACAAGCCTGTCTATAACTCCGTCAGCATGAGCCCTTACCTCGGGGTTTCTGAAATCAAGCTGATAGCGGCTTCGGTCATAAACTCTCTTTCCGTGACGGGTAAAGAACCAGCTGTCATCAGCCTTTTCATCAACCAGCGGACACTTTATACCCATGACCTCTATTTCCAGCCATACTCCTGGTATCATACCCTTTTCCCTGATGTATTCCATAACGGGCTTCAAGCCGTCGGGGAAGCGCTTTTTACTTACCTCCCATTCACCGACCTCGTCCCACCAGAACCCGTCAGCGTACCAGCCTGCATCTATCACAAAGTACTCACAGCCTGCCTTTTTAGCGGCATCTATGAGAGGATACTCCTTTTCAGCCGTTGGGTCGCCCCAAAGACAGTTCATATAGTCATTGAAGATAACAGGCAGGCGCTTGTTATCGGTATTCTTTCTTCTTATCAGGCGGCGGTATTTTGTGAGCTCTCCCACTGCTGTCTGCAGGTCTCCCCTTACAGCACCGACTGCACACTTAGCGCTCTCAAAATGCTCGCCCGGCTTTAAGTCCTTAGACCAGTGCGACTCTATCTCCGAGGGTCCCGAAAGCTGTAGATAGAGGCTGCCCTCCTCGTCGCTTATCTCCCAGTGCCACGAGCCGTTATGCTCTATCTGCCAGATAAGGGTCGTACCGACCTCAGTGTTTCTGAGGCTTCCCATAGGGATAAACTCCTTAGCCGACCAGTTGCCCACATTCGTCACTCCGAACACCTTTGAGGAGTGCTGCCATTGATACGGCTGAGCCGCTGCAAGGCCTGCATCGGAAAGGCTGTACTCTCTCCACTGCAGCTCTCTCTGCCATGAATTGTGACACACACCTATCCTAAGCTTCTCGTCCTGCGAAAGCAGGCCCTCCTTCTCTATCCCCGTCAGCGAGAATGAGGACACATATTCAAGTGTCTGGGGCTTGTCGCCCTCATTGATGACCTCAGTCCACGATCTTACGACCGAGGTGCCCGTATAAAACTGAAAATGCGACACTGCACAAAGACCCGTCTCGTCATCAAAGCTTGTTATTTCAAGCTTTCTTCCGAGAGAGTTGTTCGTGTCGCTGAAATTTCTGAACTTCATTTTATATCCGGGGGCAGTCACAATGTACTTATTTCCGTGACGCTCACCCGGGCGGTCGTAGCCGCTTACCTGCAATTCAAGCAGGCGGAAAGCAAGCTTTCCGCTTCTCTCATGCAGTTTACTCTCGTCATACGGCAAAGCCCCGAAATGCAGAAGCTTCGGCTCGTTCTCGTCCGTGACCTCCAGCACAAAGTATATTCCGTTTTCATAGATCTCATACTTTTTCATTCTGAACACTCCTAAAACAACAGCAGGGATATCAGGTAACAGGTAATAGGGAATAGGGAATAGGTATGGTATCGCCTGCGGCGATGTATGCCCATTCGGGCTGCTTATACACTATCAGCTATCCATATTCTGCTTTGAATTATTAACTATTGCCGTTAATATTTTCAGCAATTCAACACAATCATTATTAATGCTTTCAAACTGTGTATCTGTGATATACTTTGTATCATACAGCAATTCAAGCCAATATTTAGTTTCTGCTGTTTCTTTTAATGCAATACTCTGTTTGCTTACAAAATCCGCTTTACTCTGTGCGAACCTGCTTTCAGCTATATTTGCTCCGATACTTGTTCCCGATCTCAATACCTGCTTGGAAATAACATATTCCTTTTTATCACACAAATACTTATATAGTGAAACTATTCTCACAGCAAAAGCTTTGCTTTTATAAGCTATATTATCATCATAGACCATATAAAATCCGTCGGCGAAGCCGACACCTCACCTATTCCCTATTACCTGTTCCCTATTACCTACTTTTTAGCTCCGTAAGCCTCAAAGGCCTCCTCAACCGTTCCGTCAACCTCGACCTTTCCGTTTTTAAGGAAGATCGCTCTGGTGCAGGTCTCCTCAATTGCAGCCCTTGAATGCGATACAAAAAGGACAGTAACTCCTGCCGCAATAACCTCATTTATCTTGTCACGGCACTTTTTCTGGAAGTCCGCATCACCGACGCTCAGCGCCTCATCGACTACCAGAATATCAGGGTGGATATTGATATTGATAGCAAAGCCCAGACGCATTTTCATACCGCTTGAATATGTCCTTACAGGCTGGTCAATATACTCTCCGAGGTCTGCAAACTCGATAATATCCTGCTCGATCTCAGCGATCTGAGAATCATTGAGCCCCAGCAGATAGCCCTTGAGATAAATATTCTCCGTTCCCGTCATATCGGGCGAGAAGCCTGCTGTAAGCTCCAGCAAAGCCGCTACCTTTCCGTTTACGATTATATCACCGCTGGTAGGAAAGCTTACTCCCGTTATCATTTTCAGAATGGTTGACTTTCCTGCACCGTTCTTTCCGATGATACCGACAGACTCTCCCTGATATATCTTAAAGCTCACGCCCTTTAAGGCAGGGTGCTTTTTAACGCCCTTGTTCTTCGTGAAGATAGCCTTAAAGCGTGCTTTTTCATTCTTGTAAAGGAAGTATTCTTTCTTTACGTCCTTGAATTCTATAATAGGTTCTCTTTCCATGTCATTCTCCTGAGCCCGACATTAAAGAACGTCGGGAAGTATCTTTCTGAACTTCTTATAAGTATGGCCGCCCAGCAGTATCAGGAACAGAAGCTCCGCAAAGAAAACCACTGTCTCTGTGGTGTAGTTGCTGTCAAAGGCGAGCGTATGCGTCAGGAAGCACTTTCGGTAGCCGTTTACAAAATAGTTTATCGGATTGAAGAACATAAGTCTCTTCACCCATAGCGGCTCTATATCGTAAGTGTTCCAGAGCGTTCCCGACAGCCAGAACAGACCTGTGATTATCGAATTTATCAGGTTCTCAAAGTCCTTGCTGAACGCACTCAGCGGAGCTGTAGTCCAAGATAGCGCAAGGAAGAACACATACATCATAAACGCATAGTAGATAAACTGCAGATTATAGATACTGGGGCCGTAGCCGCTGAGCCACAGCACCACATACATAATAACGCAGAGCAGCAGCTGCACATACAGTCCCGACAAAGATGTAAACGTCATAATGTTCGACACAGGGAACGACAGCTTTGTTACAAACTGCTTGTTCTGTCTTATCGAGCGTGAACCGCCTATGATACACTCCGAGATATAAAACCACGGCACATATCCTGTCAGCAGGAATATAAAGGTCGGATACTTTCCGTTTATGAAATGCACTCCGCCGTTTCGTCTGAGGCCCACATCAAATGCAAACCACAGTATAAACAGCGTAAACGTAGGCTTTATCAGCGCCCATATCGGCCCGAGTGCCGCACCCTTATATTTCTTTATAAGCTCATTTACGGACAGCATTCTTATCTGCTTGCCCTTGCCCTTGTGCTCCCTGATGATCTGTACCAGACCTGAAGCTTCTTTCTTTTCTTCCATATAACCTCTTATCCTTACTTTCCTTTAAGTCCCGAACCTTACCCTCTCAGGAGCTTCTTATAAATCAACCCCGTCAGCTTTGACGGCATCGCAAAAATGAACAGCTGAAGCGCACACGGCACAAGAAAATCCACAAGCGATGAGTAACCGCTTCTGTGTATTCTCCAGCGCACACGGAAAAACGCCTTTGTGTTTGCCCAGTTGCGGCGGCGCTTATAGTTGTCCTCAGTTACCCTGTAGCGCACCAGTGTCCGCCCGAGGTTTACACCGTATGCACCCTCTCTGAGCATTTTCACCACGAACTCATAGTCCTCACAGCGCTTTATTGTGCTGTATCCCCCAACTCTCTGTGCCAGAGACTTCTTATAAACAAGCGTCTGATTATTGAAGGGGTTTCTTCTCTTTGAATACTTGTGTATCTCAGAGTTTGTGAGTGGTGTTTTCTTTACAGCCAGAGCCTTGCCCGTGCCGCTGTCAAACTCCTCGATATAAGCACCCAGCATATCTATCTCGGGGTGCTTTGCCATAGCGGAGATCGAACGCATACACCTGTCAGGCAAAGCCACATCGTCCGAATCCATCTTCACAATGTACTCATGACGGCATTTTTCAATACCATAGTTTGCGCAAGCGCCCGTACCTGCGTGCTTTATCCTGTAAACGTGCAGACAGCTATGCAGGCTTTCAAGCTCAGCGATGACCTCATCAAGCTCGGGAGTGAGCTCGCCGTCGCACACGAGAACGAAGTCATCGGTCGGCAAAGTCTGAGCGAGCATACTGTTCACGCTCTCCCGAAAGAACTCGGCATTTTCCTTTTCATACACCGACATAAGCACGCTGTAAGCAGGCAGTTTTTCCACAGTATCTCACTCCTTCCCACGAAATAGGTATTCCATGTTATTATACCATTTTTATCCGTATTTGTCAATTTAATCGGGCATACCTATCTATCAAATTTAAGCACATCTTCTCAGCCCTTTTTATTTATAATGATAAAAACTGCCGCACATATATGCGGCAGTACAGTCTGTCGATAAACTCAAAATAGTGCAGATTTTGCCTCGTCAGGTCTGTACATTCGTACAGACAGACTCGGCTGGAGTGAGGGGAGAT
>CAMMYU010000115.1:0-5608 GCA_946528545.1 uncultured Ruminococcus sp. | reverse complement strand
ACGAAACAGAGAGCGAAGCGAACGCTTTTCGTCAATCGGAAGTGTGGAGCACTTCCGACGACCACTCAGCAGTTTAGCATAGCGGCACGTACAGATTATAGAAGTGAACTATCAGTATAATGCTTCGCACTGACTGAGGGGCTTTCCGGTCGCCCCCTAGAACCCCTTCGGGTAACCACTCAGTCTATAAAAATACATACTTAGCTGTTTTGCTGTGTAAGGCAGTGCCCCCTCAGACTCCCTTCGTGTGCAAACACAAAATAATAATAAAACCAAGGAGAAAGAAAATGAAAATTCTAGGCATAGAAAGCTCATGCGACGAAACAGCCTGCTCTGTTGTTGAAGACGGAAAAACGGTGCTGTCAAATGTTGTCGCATCACAGATAGATGAGCATAAGCTTTACGGAGGAGTAGTCCCCGAGATAGCTTCACGCAGGCACGCTGAGAATATCTCATGGGTGACAAGGCAGGCTCTCACTGATGCAGACTGTACCCTCGATGATATAGATGCTATAGCCGTGACCTATGCCCCGGGGCTGATAGGGGCTCTGCTTGTGGGAGTAAGCTTTGCAAAGGGGCTTGCTATGACGGCTAAAAAGCCCCTTGTGCCTGTTCACCATATTGCAGGACATATAGCTGCAAACTATATCTCTCACCCCGAGCTTAAACCGCCGTATCTCTGCCTTGTGGTGTCGGGCGGACATTCACATCTGATCGAGGTTAAAGACTATACCAGATACCACGTTATCGGGCGTACCCGTGACGATGCCGCAGGTGAGTGCTTCGATAAGGCCGCAAGAACGCTTGGTTATGAGTACCCGGGCGGAAAATTCATAGATCAGGCGGCTAAGCTCGGCGACCCGACTGCCTTTAAGCTTCCAAAACCCAGAATTGTCGGAAGTGAGTTTGATTTTTCTTTCTCGGGACTGAAAACCGCAGTTATCAATCAGGTTCATAACGCTGAGCAGAAGGGCGAAAAAATAAAGCCCGAGGATATGGCAGCTTCATTCCAGAAAACTGTCGCAGATACCCTCGCTGAGAAAACTGTACTTGCGGCTAAGACCTTCGGCTATACGACCATTGCCTGCGCAGGCGGAGTTTCGGCAAACTCGGGAGTGAGGGACAAGCTCACCGAGGAGTGCGAAAAACGAGGCTGGAAGCTTTACCTCCCCGAGCTTAAATACTGCGGAGATAACGGCGCTATGATAGCCTGTCAGGGATATTATGATTACATCGCAGGAAAAAGAGCCGATGAGTCGCTCAATGCGATTGCTACGCTTTCACTTGACGATATAAGCGAATAGAAAGAGGAAAAGAAATGGAGACAGAGAAAAAAGATATATTTGACAAAATAATGAGCTGGGGCTTCTTAAAAAAGTTCGAGCCGTTCTATAAGGCACATAAGGAAGTGCTTCTGTACCTCTTCTTCGGTGGGCTGACTACAGTTGTCAGCGTTATTTTCTTCGCAATACCTATGAATATGCTCCACATAGGAAAGGGAAAGCTATTTGGCTTCACAATAGACTATGATGTGACTATCGCAAACATAATCTCGTGGATATGCGCCGTTACCTTCGCTTATGTGACCAACAGAACATGGGTGTTCGAGGATAAGGCTCACGGAACAGGTGCCGTAGTCAGGGAATGTGCGGCCTTCTTCGCAGGAAGGCTTTTCACCCTCGTTGTGGAAACTCTCCTCCTCAACGTTATGACCAATACCTTCAAAATGCAGGAGATAATCGCAAAGATAATAGTTTCTGTCGTGACGATAGTTCTTAACTACTTTATAAGCAAGCTTCTGGTGTTTAAAAAAGAAAAATAAAAAACAGTTTACAAATCGTAAAATCTGTGTTATAATATATAAGCGGTTTTTTGCCGCTTGGAAAGGGTGCAGAAAAATTAAAGGTATTTTTGATTCGCACTGCCACTATAATGACTCAGCCTTTGATGAGGACAGAGATAAGCTCCTTGATTTTATGCTTACCGATGAGAGTTCTCCCATAGACAAGCTCGTTCATGCATCGACCGATGTGCCCTCATCTGAGTTCGGAATAGAGATGGCTGAAAAGTATGAGCGCTTTTATACTTCCATAGGCTTTCACCCCGAAGTGATAGACGAGCTCCCCGAGGATTGGGAAGATCAGCTTGAAAGGCTATATAATAAGGCTCTTCCTACAGGCAAGCTTGTGGCTGTCGGTGAGATAGGGCTTGATTATCACTATGAGGGCTACGATAAGGAAAGGCAGATAATGCTCTTTGAGCGTCAGGTACAGTTTGCACTGGATAAAGAGCTCCCGATAATAGTTCACTGCAGAGATGCAACTCAGGACTGTATGGAGATACTCAGGCGGTACAGGCCGAGAGGCGTTATGCATTGCTTTTCGGGCTCGGCGGAAACTGCGCTTGAGGTGGTAAAGCTCGGAATGTATGTGGGCTTTACAGGCTCGCTTGCTTTTAAGAATAATAAAAAGGGCAGGGCAGTTTTAGAGGCTGTCCCCCTCGACAGGATCCTCTTTGAGACAGACTGCCCCTATATGGCGCCCCCTCCATACAGAGGAAAAAGAAGCGAAAGCTTTATGATTGAGGAGGTAGCTAAGATCGCCGCCGAGATAAAAGAACTCGACCCCCAGAAAATGATAGATATCACAAACGAAAATGCATCACGCCTTTTCGTAATAGAATAGATATATACAAAAAGGAGAATAAGAGACAAAATGGCAGAAATAATGTACATTGTTATCCCCTGCTACAATGAAGAGGAAATGCTTCCGATAACGGCTAAGGCACTTATGAAAAAGATGTCAGAGCTTATCGAGGGAGGAAGGATCTCTCCGAGAAGCAAGGTAATGTTCGTGAATGACGGCTCAAAGGACAAGACATGGGAGGTCATTGAAAAGCTTCACGGGCTCAGCGGATACTTCACAGGCATATCGCTTTCAAGAAACAAGGGTCATCAGAACGCTCTGCTTGCAGGAATGATGACAGCAAAAAACTATGCTGACATCATAGTTTCAATGGACGCTGACCTGCAGGACGATATTGATGCAATAGACGGCTTCCTCGACAAGAGGGCCGAGGGCTGTGAGATAGTTTACGGAGTGCGCTCATCAAGAGAGAAGGACACCGCTTTTAAGAGAAACACAGCTCAGCTTTACTACAAGCTTCTTGAAAAAATGGGGGTTGAGATTACCTACAATCACGCTGACTACAGAATGATGAGCAAAAGGGCAGTGGAAGCTCTCGCAGAGTTCAAGGAAGTAAATCTCTTCCTTAGAGGACTTGTTCCGATGGTGGGCTTCAAAAGCGACACTGTTACCTATGTTCGTAATGAGAGAGTCGCAGGTGAATCCAAGTATCCTCTCAAAAAGATGATCTCCTTTGCAGTAGAGGGTATAACCTCGCTGTCGGTAAAGCCGATAAGGTTTATCACAGCACTCGGATTTATAGTGTTCCTTGTATCAATTATTATGCTCCTGTACTTCCTTATCACATGGGCAGTAGGCAACACTGTAAGAGGCTGGGCATCGACGATAACCTCAGTATGGGCAATCGGCGGACTGCAGCTTTTATCTATAGGTATTATAGGCGAATATATTGGCAAGATTTATCTTGAAACCAAGGCTCGCCCGAAATATATAATCGACATCAATCTTGAAGAAAATGAATAGGAGTGAATATTATGGCAGAACTCAGAGCTAATAAGGAAAAGCCGAATTTTGACAATAACCCCATGCTTATCGAGGCTATTTCACAAATGAGAGCAAACTTCAGCCCTGAAACTCAGAACAAGGTTATCAACGCAGCGATCAGGTGTACTTTCTATGTTCCTGCAAACGTATTGCAGCAGAAAAAGCCTACAGGTCAGCAGGAGATCGTATTCGACGAGAACAACAGAGCTCACATGCATGAAAAGGTAGATGTACAGACCTCTGCAAGGTTTATACTCATCACCAACAATAAGACTAATGATAAGTACTTCCCTGTATTTACCGATAAGGATGAGCTTGCATTGCTCAAAACAGACCAGCCTTATCAGGCATTTGCTATGAAGTTTGGTGATATAGCTACAATTACCGAGCAGAATCCCGCTGTTAAGGGCTTTGTTATCAATCCTTTCCACGAGAATCTTCCTTTCACTCAGGAGATGCTTACCTCTATCGGTCAGACACTTCTGAAAGTTAAGCAGGAAAGAGAAGCTGCAGCAAAGGCAGCAGAGGCAGCAGAGGGTGAACAGTCGGGAGCAGGCATTACACACACTGTAAATTCCGATCCTGAATAAGCTATTAAAAGACCGTGAAAACTCACGGTCTTTTTTGTATGAATAGCTATTTACTTTTTTTGAGTTTTGTGCTATAATGTCAATGTGTGTCAGATATTGGAGGCAGAACATGGATAATAAAAAGGATTTTTTACAGACAATAAAAGATCTTTTCAGTAAGGCTGTTTCTAAGATTTTAAGTGTCAGGGACAGTCTGGAGGACAAGCTCGGAGCAAGACGGCTGAGAATAATTGCTGTCAGTGCTGCGGCTTTTATTGTGCTGCTTATTCTTATGATCGCCTCAGGTGCCTGCTCACATGAGACTGAAAAAACAGGCAAGATAACTGATTCAAAGGCAAGCAAGGCAGTTTCGGCAAAGGTTTCCGATAAAAAGGAAAGCAGCAGCTCTGAAAAAGATGAAAGTGAGCCTGACAAAGCTGTTAAGGAAAAGACTGTTGAAAAAAGAGATGAACACGTCGGTAATCTTAAAGCACTGAAAGAACAGCTTAAAGAAACCACTGACGGCCTTTACGGAGACTGGTCGGTATTTATAAAGAATCTTGATACAGGTGATGCATTTACTCTGAACGATCACCCTGTTTATCCTGCAAGTATGATAAAACTGTTCTGCGGCGGCGCTTGCTATCAGGCTATTGAAGACGGGCTCATAAATGAAGAGGATTATGAGTACATGATCTATACTATGGTATCAGAGAGCAACAATGATTCCTTCAACACAATGCTGTGGGCACTTGGAAAGGGCTATGTTACCAACTGGTGCAGAGAAAACGGCTATATGAACACCGAACAGCATCACGGGCTGTTCCCCTCCGATAACGGAGAAGGCCTTGAGGATTCTGATCTGAGAAACCAGACCTGTGTATCAGATGTCGGCAGAATGCTCGAGGACATTTACAACGGCGAATGTGTAAGCAAGGAAGCCTCGGAAAAGCTTCTTGATCTGCTTTTCCGGCAGAAATACCGTTCAAAGATACCTGCGGGCGTACCCTACGGAGATGTAGCAAACAAAACGGGCGAAACCTACGATGTATCTCATGACTGCGCTATAGTTTACTCACCGAACTGCACCTACATAGTGGTTATCATGTGTGAGTGTCCGGACATGGGCATGGAGAAGTTCTACGAATTCTCAATGCTTTCCTCACAGATCTACAATTATATGAACTCATAGCAGGATTTTCCCTGCCCATAGACCTTTAACTTTTACATATAAACTAAGTCCACACCTTGCGGTGTGGACTTCAGTCTGTCGATAAACTCAAAATAGTGCAGATTTTGCCTCGTCAGGTCTGTACATTCGTACAGACAGACTCGGCTGGAGTGAGGGGA
>CAMMYU010000114.1:0-9566 GCA_946528545.1 uncultured Ruminococcus sp. | reverse complement strand
CCTGCTTTAAGATCAACACGCTCAAAGGCGCAGAGCTTCTTTATCGGTCTGCTGACAGAGCTGTCTGTCACAGTGAAATATACCTGCACAGCCTCGGCGCCGTCTATGTCCGATGTGTTCTTTACGCTGAGTGTTATTTCTGCTCCCTCATCGGTCTGCGTGACGCTCATATCGCTGTACTCAAAGCTTGAATAGCTCAGTCCGTGCCCGAACGGATAAAGCGCCTTGCCCTTGAAGTACATATAGGTCGCACCCGAGGTCTCTATATCGTAGTCCATTATATCGGGCAGGTCGAGGACATCTCTGTACCACGTTATCGGGGTCTTGCCCGAGGGATTGTTCTCGCCTGTCAGGGTCTTTGAAACGGCAGTGCCGAGCTCTGCTCCTGCGTGAGATGTCCACAGCACCGCCGACACAGCTTCGCTCTCCCCGATAACCGAATAAGGGTAGCTTGAAACTATCACAAGAGCCGTGTTCTTGTTAGCCTTTGCAAGCTCCTGAGCCATTCCCTCCTGCACGTTCAGTGAAAGAGTCTTTCTGTCGTAGCACTCCTTTGCAGTCTGAACAGGATAGTTGCCCGTACAGTAGACTACCGCATCGGCCTGCTCTGCAAGGGTTTTAGCCCTGTCCCTGCCGAAGCTCACATACTCTATCTCAAACTCCTGATCTGAAACAACACCCCTCTGCTTTGAGAGCGTAAGCCTGCCCTCTTCATCGGCACAAAGCCTTTCATGCCCGAGAAACTCCTCTATCAGTGTCTTTCCGCAGTACTCCCTGAAATTGAAGGTCTCCCTTGTGAACCAGTCAAATATCCGCCTGTTGTGAAGCTTTATCTCTCCGCCGTCGAAAAGCCTTATGTATCTCTGATACTTCACCGAGAAAAGGTTCTTCCAGTTCTCGCCCCAGTCCTGTATCTCAAACAGAGCTCCGTCCCCGGGGCGGTCTGCATCTGCACGGACAGTTCCGTCCTCATAGGCGCAGAGGTACTTTCCGTTTGAAGCCTTGACCGCCGCAATATCCCAGAGAGAATCCGTTATAACGCTGTCAAATTCACGCTTCATGCCCTCGGCTATTGTGTTCTCGTAGTTCCAGCAGCCTGTGTACCAGTCCATAAGGCAGTCATCATGGAGAGGCCCCAGCACTGCGACCTTTTTGCTCCTGTCAAGCGGCAGAAGCCCGTCATTTTTAAGCAGCGTTACCTGCTCAAGCGCTGCCCTGAGGTTTACCTTTCTGCTATCCTCGGTGTCGATAATGCTCTTGTCTATGCTGTCAAATTCGGTCTCATCAAGCTGACCGAGCCTTAGCCTTGCATAGAGGGTATTCGTCACAGAACGGTCAATATCAGCCCATGTGATAAGCCCCTCTGCGAGTGCCTTTTCAGCCGCCGCCCTTACCATGCTGTCATCATCGGTCATGGTGTCGCTGCCTGCTTCAAGGCAGTACTTATAGGCCTCGCTGTGAGTAACAGTGTACCTGTGAGCCATAACGTTCTGGGAGAAGTCTCCGCCGTCGCTTACAACAAACCACAGCCCCCACTCGTCCTTGAGTATATTCTGTATATCCTCATTCATAATAGCAGGCAGACCGTTCAGCTCATTATAGGCCGCCATTATGCTCCTTGCGCCGCCCTCACGGATAGGTATCTCGAATGCCGCATAGTAGTACTCCCTTTTAAGTCTTGGAGTAAGATATGCAGAGCAGCTTCCTCTGTTGTGCTCGTTGTTGTTTGCGCAGAAGTGCTTGAGCGTCGGCACAGTCTTGAAAAAGCCCTCGGGGTTTTCTCCTGCCATGCCCTTTGTATACGAAGCTGTAAGCTGACCCGCAAGGCAGACATCTTCGCCGTAGGCTTCCTCGGTGCGCCCCCAGAGAGGGCTTCTCACCATATCTACAGTCGGTCCCCACAGTGCCAGACCGCCCCTTTTGTCAGCATTATAATAGGCTCTTGCCTCATTTCCGGCTATCTCGCCGAGGCGCTCCATAAGCTCCTTATCAAAGGTTGAGGCAAGCCCTATCGGCTGCGGAAACACCGTAGACGAATGCTCCCTGTCTCTGCCGACATAGCCCCTTGCGACCTCGGTGCCTATATAAAACTCCGAAAGCCCCAGCCTTTCCACCTCATGATGATGAGTGGTCAGCAGTCCGAGCTTTTCTTCCTCGCTAAGCTTATCTGTGAGCTCCTTTGCACGGTCATAAAATCTATCATTTAACATATCCTGTTACCTCCGTAGGGTATTTTCCCTATTTTACCACAAAAACGAAGGTTTTTCAATAACCTTTCCTGCAATCCTTTTAACATTTTTCAGAAAGCTACTCCATTATACACCTGACTGTAAACCTCGGCTCGATCTGAGACACCAGCCTGCCTATCCTCTCCCTTTCCCTGAGATAAAGCTCAGGCTCGCTCTGACGCACATATTTCCACACGCCCACAGCATCGTATCCTGCCCCCGAGGTCTTCTTCCATGCCCTCATTGCCATATCACCGACATACTGTGAAAGCTCCTCCTCAGATAGAAATTCACTGCCCTTTATATCCAACGAGACCGAAGCCGAAAGCTCAATATCCACACTGAATATGAGCTTATCTCCCTCTCGGGTGAGCCGACAGTCGGTGTCCGCATTGTCAAAGCGCACATCTGCACGTCTGCCGTCCTTTTCTATCACCGTGTCAAAATGCTCCGACCTGTCCCGAAGCAGCGACAGCCCGTAGCCCTCCTCATCATCAAGAATGCCCCTTACACGGCCCTCACTGATAACAGCCGTTCCCGAAACATCAATTACGGGCTCTTTCTTCTCACCGCCCTGCTCGGAGAGCTTCACCACGGGCACAGCAAAAAACTGCGGTGAGCGTATGCACGACAGAAAGCTCAGCATTGAGCACTGCTCCGTCCTGCCGCCTTTAAGACCCTCCTTCAGTGCCTTGAACAGGTTTTCCGAGCTTACAGTTCCTCGGTCAAGCTCCTGCATTATGACCTCCTCTGCCCTGTCCTCAGCCATGCAGACCTCCACCCCGAGGAAAACGCTGCGGTCTTTAAGGGCAAAGCTGAAAAGCTCCTCGGGGCTTGAAAAATCGGTATTACGCCCGAAGCATATCACCTGCAAATGCCCGAGAAACACATCTCTCCCAAGCTGAGCACTGCACTTGTCCACCGCCTCGGAGACTGTACGGGCTTTCTCCTTTATAAGCTGAACGTTGGAACGGCTTATATCTATCGGTATATCCGCACCTGCACCGCTTGAGCGAAACACCTGAAAGCTTACCTCATAGCCGTCATCGGTGCGGTCAATTCCCAGCGCATGAACAAGAAGCCTGTTCTCTATATTGTGGTCAGCGGGCATAGAAAATGTCGCTGCCGCCAGCGCCGTGACAAGAAGCGCTATCCTTTTGCCTATGGTCAGTGTCCTGAATTTTCCGAGTTTAAGCTCTCTCAAGCTGTTCCCTCCTGTCTGCAAGACGTTTCGCACCCATTACCGACAAGGGCACTGCAAGCATTGCCGCTGCCATGATAAAGCGACCGTCGGTATTGTAGGCGGTGCTCTCCCAGCTGCTTTGATTGAAGCTTATAAGCGCCGTTGCTGCCGACACCGCCGCCGACAGGATAACCGCCGCACTCCTGTCAAGAGCTCTCACAGCATGGCAGAGGCTTCTGCCTGCGCAGTGAAAAACAGCCCCGAGCCTTACTACTGCCAGTGTTGTCCAGACAGCCATAAACACAGCGTCGAATCTCTCCGTCATTGACGAGCCCGAGTACGCTCCGAGCGCTGAAAACGGAAGCTTTGATACCAGCACATAATCCCCGAGCATCATGGTAACAAAGCCTACCGCAAGCACAGCCAGCACTGTCTTAACTATAAGATAGTACGCTCCTGCCTTCAAAGGGCTGCCCTTTATCTCAGGAAGCATAACAAGCAGAAGCACCATATCCAGACTGCGGAGCAGCTCACACTTTACAGAGGCATACACTCCGCCCTTTATGTCCACCGAAGCCAGATGAAAGCTTAAAAGCCCGTCCTCGCTTGCGCCTGCCGAAAACAGAAGCACCACTACCGCAAAAACAAAAAACAGCGCCAGCATAAGCCCTGCGGTCTTTCCTATCACCGAGGGCTTCATAAGTGCGAGATACGCACTCACGGCACAGACAGCTATCACGGACGCAGTCCTCGGGAAAGCCCCCGAGCTCACATTGTCAAGAAAGTATGAGAGGTTTCCTGTCACCCTGTAAGCAAAGTACAGAAGCACCCCTGCATAGAACACTCCCGCAAGCCTGCCGAGCACAGGAGATACCTCTGCCGACACTGTACAGGGGTCTTTGCCGTCAAAGTGCTTATAAAGCAGGTATACGGGCACAAGAAAGAGCACCTCAATAATGCCTGCTAAAACTATACCTGCCATATATTCCGCAGGCGAGCCCAGCCCATGAGGGAAAAAGCTCATCAGTGAAAACAGGTGTCCGCAGAGCATTACCGCAAACATCTGCACAGGACTTATCCTACTCATGCTCTCCCTCCCTGATGTCTGACAGTGTTGTGCGTGTTTTTTCATAATCCTTGAAGCTTTTCATAAACAGTATATCCCGAAGCGATGACGGATAAAGCGGTGCGGCAGGCGCAGTATAGGATACGGCAAAGTCATCCATAGCGCAGATATTTACCGTTACTGCCGCAAGGCATACCGCTATTCCGAAAAGGCCTGCAAAGCCGCCTGCAAGAATGAAGATAAGTCTCAGTACTGCGGAAGGCTGTTCAAGCTGAGGGTTTACAAACGATGCCGTAGCCGTTATCCCGACAACTATAAGAAGCGGTGCGGAAACTATTCCGCTTTTTACCGCTGCATCTCCTATGAAGAGCCCTCCCACGATAGAGACCGCACTCCCGACCGCCTTAGGAAGCCGCAGACCTGCTTCACGCATTATCTCAAAGAAGATCATAAGCATTATAACCTCAGCCATAAGCGGATAGGGCGTAGCTTCCTCGGCGGCTGAAAGGTTTAACAGAAGCTTCATTGAAAACACCTCGGGGTGATGGTCGGCAAGCGCCACATAAAGCCCCGGAAATCCCACCGCCAGAAAAAAGCTTATATACCGTATCCAGCGGATAAAGGCACTGTAAAAGGGCTTTGAGGAGTAATCGTCCATTGTGGAGAAGCACTCCGCAAAAAGAGACGGCAGAATAAGTGCAAAGGGGGTTCCGTCAACTATAATGCAGACTCTCCCCTGCATAAGCCTTGTGCATACAAGGTCGGGGCGCTCGGTATAAATGCAAGAGGAAAACAGCGATTCCCCGAAGCTGTCATCTATAAAGGCCTCCGCATAGCCGCTTGTAAGCATAACATCAAGCCCTATCTCCGAAAGGCGCTTTTCGGTCTTTTCAACTATGTCGGAAGGGGCTCTGTCCTTTATATACATAATGCAGACATCGGTTTTTGAAAGCCTTCCGACCTTCTTTATGTCCATTACAAGCTTCGGTGTTTTCAGCCTTCTTCTCACCAGTGACATATTCACCCTGACCGTTTCGGTAAAGCTGTCCTGAGCGCATTTCACTGTAGGCTCAGCCTCGGGAGTTGAGACTGAGCGCATCTCATATCCCTGGAGCCCCAGTGCGCAGGCACGGCACTCGCCGTCTGCAAAAACAACCGCAAAGCCCGAAAACAAAAGCTGCGAAGCCGTATCAAGGCTGTACACAAGCTGTCTGTCGGCAGTCAGGAAGATGCTCTCGGTAATATGCCCGAATAAAGTCTGACCCTTTGGCAAGCCTGTGCGCTCAAGGTCGCTCAGCGGTCTCAGGACAGCTTCCGTAAGCTGCTGAGTACTTACCATGCCCTCTATTGAGGCGACCGCTATCCTCTGTCCGCAGATATGTGCCGAGGTGATATTCAGCTCCGCTGTCTGACAAAGCCTTTTCTGCAGCTCCCCGAGAGTTTCCGAAATGCTTGACGATATATCGTTTTTGTTCATTTTTTCACTTCATTTCTGTTCGTTTTCTGTCAATATATTCTTTACAGGCTGTAACAGAATATTCGCAGCTTTTATGCAAAAAATAAAGGCAGAAAAATCTGGAGGTCACAAATGCTTATTGTTTTTATCAGAGCCGTAATACTGTACCTTGCACTGGTTTTCGGAATCAGGCTTATGGGCAAAAGGCAGATAGGGGAGCTCCAGCCCTCGGAGCTTGTAACTACGGTGCTTCTGTCAAATATTGCAACTCTTCCCGTTGAGGACACGGGCATACCCATGATAATAGGCATAATACCTATCTATACCCTCATAAGCATAGACGTCATAATGTCCTATGTGTCGCTGAAATGGAGAAAGGTAAGGAAGCTTGTGTGCGGCTCTCCGAAGATAGTGATCTCAGACGGCAGAGTTGACCAGAAGCAGCTTATTCGCCTGAGATATACGGCAGATGACCTGCTTGCTTCCCTCAGAAGCATGAGCATCTTTGACATCAGCGAGGTACAGCTTGCAGTGGTTGAAACGAACGGTACACTCTCGGTGTACCAGAAAAAAGCCTCTCAGCCTGTTACCTGCGGGGATATGAAAATACAGTCCGAGGACAGCGACCCTCCAATGCTTGTGATAGAAAACGGCTGCATTATTGACAATTCCTTGGAAAGTGCAGGCCTTGACAGAAAGGCTCTTCTCGGGGAGCTTGAACAGAAGGGTATGAGCCCCGATGATGTGTACATCTGCACCGCCGACAAAAACGGAATAGTAAACCTCATAAAAAAGGAGAAATAGCATGAAAAGGCTCTTTATAAGCATTTTTATCCTGATAATGATAACCGCCCTCGGTGTGTACTGCCTTGACGGTCTGCAAAAGGACTGCAAGTCTCTGACGGAAAAGCTCGGTGAAATATCCTCGTCAGCCTCGGACGGGCTGCTCGGCACAGGGCAGATCAAAGAGCTTGACAGGCTGTGGGACAGCTTCAGCTTCAAGGGCTCGCTGCAGCTTGATTCTTCCTGTATTGATGACATCTCCGCCGAGATAAAACAGCTCGGTGTTCTCGTCAGAAGCGGCTCTGATGACGTTCAGCCCGAGTGCGCCTATCTGAGCGAAGCAATACGCTCTCTGTGCAGACGGCAGATACCAAACCTTGAAGCAATTCTGTAAGTTAGAGAAAAATCGCTTAAAGAGTGATTTTTTTATGACTAATAATTGTACAAACGTACAAAAAGTTAATTGTTTATACGATTTTTTTATTGTCATTCTTGACTTTTGAAAACGTTGGTTGTATACTGATATTTGACGAAGATTCGGCTTTTCGGGTCTTTGACAAGATCAGCTTTGGCGGATATTTCACTTGCCGAAGCGCTATTTAACGGAGGTATAGTATGGATAACAAGATCTTCTGTCCGCAGTGCGGCTCACCCGCAGCAGCAGGCACAAAGTTCTGCGCTACCTGCGGAGCACAGCTTCCCGCAGCAGCTCCTGCTCCTCAGCAGGCAGCACCACAGCAGCAGGCAGCAGCACCACAGCAGGCTCAGGCAGCTCAGCAGCCCCAGACACCAAATGATACATACGCTCAGGCAAGACAGACACCGAGAGCTAATCCCGCAGCAGCTCAGGCTCAGCCGGCAGCTACACCGGCAGCTCAGCCCGTTCCTGCGGCTGACGGCACTCCAAAGGCAGGCGGCAACTGGGTCGCAGACCACAAGAATATACTTATTATAGGCTGTGCAGCTATTGTTGTTATCATTGCACTGATAGTTATTCTTGTAAACATCTTCAAGTACACAAAGATTGAGGCCAAGGACCTTATCAAGGTAGATTTCAAGGGTATTGACGGCTCGGGAACAGCTACCGCAGAGCTTAACGCTTATCCTTCATATATGTATCTTGATACAGGCGATATTAAGAGCGCTCTTTCCGACCTTGACTATGATGACGTTATGGAAGACTTCGATGAAGATGACCTTGACGCTCTCGGAAGCCTTATGGGCGGAAGCAGCTCAAAAGACGCAAAGGAAACAGTCAGCAAGTACCTGTCTCTTGATAATAAGACTCTGAAAAAGGCTTATGATAATGATGATATGTCCGAGATCAAGAAGATGAGAAAGGCTCTCCTCAAGACTGATGACAAGGACAACTACAAGATCACTGCAAAGCTCAGCAAGAGCAAGGGCCTCAAGAACGGCGACAAGATAAAGGTTACTGTAAAGTATCCTGAGTCTTCCCTCAAGGATAAGAACATCAAGATCATCAACACTGAATTTGAGGTTGAGGTCAAGGGTCTCCAGAAGGGTACCAAGATTGATCCGTTTGACGGTATCGATGTAAGCTTCTCGGGCTTTGACGGAAACGGTTCTGCATCTGTAAACTACACCTATAAGGACTGGTCTGATGCAGTAAGCTATGACTACGACTACAGCGATAACCTCAAAAACGGCGACAGCTACGAAGTAACAGCAAGCTTCTATTATGACCTTACAAAGTCGGGAGATAAGGCTTACTTTAAGTATGACGATAAGTACTATATTATCGACGCTAAGGATCTTGACGAAAACAACAAGCTCACAAAGACCTACACAGTTGAGGGTCTGACCGAGAGAGAGGAAATTGACCCGTTTGAGGGTATCACTTTCGAGTATTCGGGAGCACTTCCTTTCGTTAAGCCTACCTATGTAAACGCTGATTCGGTTAAGTCCGAGATCAAGGACAGCGTATACTTCTCGGTAGACTGCCCTGAATACATCGGTGCTGACGGCGAGTTCTCAGTTACCTGCGAGGGTTACTATTCACTTGCTGAAGACGGCTACGTTCTCAAGGGCGCTAACGATGAAGGCGAGGTTACAAAGACCTTCAAGATCTCCGATCTCAAGGACGTTCCTTCCTACGTTACAAAGGATAACGCAGAAAAAACTCACGAGTTCTATAAGGAGCAGCTTGAGGAAAAGGTCAAGGAAGCTCAGGAGGGTCTGATAGGTCAGAACTATAGCTGGCTGACAAATGCCGAGGGCAAGATCGAGGAAGCTGATCTTGAGTATTCCTCAACTTATGTTGCATTCACTAAGGACACTAAGTATGATTACAGCACTGTAAACCGCATCTACTGGCTGTACAAGGTTACCTTCAAGACAGATGAGGGCGATGAGGCTGCATTCTACTATCTGTTCTACACCAGCGACATCACCTCTACACCTGACGGCAGCTACACAGACCCCGAAAATATTTACATTTCGTCAACTACCGTCAAGAACATGGAAGCATTTAACAAAGACTATGTTGACGGCTATAAGGACGACTTCACTACCGAAAAGGCAGCTTCGTAAGGAAAGTATTTATATATCCCGACAGCCCGAGAGCAGAAATGCTCCCGGGCTTTTGCTGTGCGCTGCCCCTGCTGCCTGCGGGAACTATCGGGGAGAGACCCTTTTGAAAAAGGGTCCTCCCCCCGGACCCCCCTCCCTAAAACTTCTGATTTCTTTTTGGCTAGGGGGAGCTGCATTATGACAGAACAGCAAAGTATCGGATTTCTGCTTTCTCGGATAGATAGCCTCCCCCTAGCCAAAAAGAGTTAAAAGTCTTTGGAAAGGGGTTTGGGGAAAACCTTTCTTCAGAAAGGTTTT
>CAMMYU010000113.1:0-3253 GCA_946528545.1 uncultured Ruminococcus sp. | reverse complement strand
TTGCTGAGTGGAAAGTCAATAATCTTATACTTGCCGCCGAAAGCAACCGCCGGTTTAGCAAGCTTCGATGTAAGCACGCCAAGTCTTGAACCCTGACCGCCTGCAAGAAGCATGGCTATCATTTCCTTCTTAATCATAATGTCACCCCTTTAAAGCTAGAATATAATGTTATTATAACATCATAGGCTATAAAATAAAACTACTTTTTATTCACTTTTACGAAAATAGTATTAATTTTTATTAAGCAATTGTGCGATTTTCAATAAATATCACTGTTGCCGGGCTAAAAAATGCACTAAAATCAATTAATTTTTATGAATATTGCACAAAAAATATATAATTATTTTTTACTAATTTCAATTTAATCCTATTTCTTTATGTTATTCTTAACGGGTTTTACAGCAGTCTTGTCACCTTTCCCGGTATTATTTGCTGCACCGCCGGACGGAAGTTTATTTCCTGCCGCTGCTTTATTCTGACCGTTTTGTACAGCCGCCTTACCTCCTGCTGCAGACTTCTTTGCTGCTTCCAGCTTACGTTTTTCAGCTTCTGCCCTTCTCTTTTGCTCTCTCTGCTGCTCTCTTATCTTTTCTTCCTCTATATGCTGCTGCTCTAATATAACCTCATTGTACACAGCACCGAGTGTACCGTTTTCTATAACATCCTGCATCTGAGCTGTATCAAACTTGTCCACAGCCTTCCTGAATAACTTATCTTTGCATAGCTTGTTATAGTTAGTCAGCATCCTGCTGTACGTTACCTCCTGCCCACTGTCCTTAAGGAGCTTATATGACATAAGGGCTGCTGAGGCCTTCAGTTTATTGGTTTTATCCTTCTGAACGATAGCTCTTTTTGCTCCGACGAGCATATCACGAAGCTTCGCATCCCTCGGCTTCTCAGGATGAGGATTAAAGTCATCCTTCTTCAGTCTGTCAAAAAGTGCTTCTGCCGCAGAAACCCTCAGATACTCTGCTTCAGATCTATTATGCCCTTTACCTGACTGTTCACGTTTTTTCTTGATATACTGAACGACCTTCTGCTTAAGTTTTGTCTTGTCAGCTTCGTATTTTCTTTTTGAAACCTCATCGGCAGTTTCCGGATCAACCTTCTCTGTTCTTGCAGCAAACTTCTTAAGCGCATCCTTCATCGCTATAAATTCAACCGAGGAAAGCAAAAGCGGCGGATCAGTAGTTTCAAGTATTTCCAGCATCTCTCGCATGGAATCAGCCATACGTATCCTGTCCCCCGGATTTAAAGGCGCGTTAAGCTTTTCTTTTATGCCGATATTTGTTACTATGCTTATATTACTTTTCTTTAGACCTGCATTCTCACCGCCCGAGACCTTATTAAAGGTCTCAACAGCGCCGATAACCCTGTTAAGGTTTTCTATCCTGACGTCAGGTGTAAGCTTGACCGGTTCACCGTTTCTCTTACTTGTTATTACCTCTTCGAGCACAGCCTTCGCATTATTACGAGCCGCCTCTTCCTCCGGAGACTGTTCCGCCGGTATATCATTTAAAATATTATTTACCTGCCACAAGGTATCAACATCATCTACAGGATAGCCCGCCTGCATCATCTTCTTCATAAATTCGGCGTAAGCCCTGCCCTTGTCGGGAAGATTTTCAGCTCCTAACTCATCATCAAGTCCCTTGATGATCTTTTCATGTGAAATATCACCATACTTTCTTGCTCTCTCAGCGTATTTGATCGGAGATATCTTACCCTGTGCAAAATCCTCTTCCTTAACGGTTTCCAGCTTCATTGTAGCCTTGTAAAATCTGTCTGTCACAGCCTGCATACCCGGCGTGATATATTCCTTGCACTTCTCAACAAGATTTGCCGGAACACCGTAAAAGGCCTCCGCCATACTACCGGTTATGCATGCGATCGTATCTGTATCACCGCCGATGGAGATCGCATTTCTTATAGCATCCTCATAGCTGTTTGACTCCAGGAAACAGGTTATCGCCTCCGGAACCGACTGTTCAGCAAGCTCAACATGTTTATATCCCGGTCTTATCTCATCAAGAGTCCGTGCCAGGTTGTAGTTTTTGTTCAAAAACTTCGGATCATTTGGATCCTTGGCAGAAAAATGCTGTACGACATATTCTTTTATCTGTTCCTTTGTGCTTCCGGTTCTTGCAAGAAATATAACAGATGCAACAGCTACTGCAGCACGCACCCCCTCCGGATGGTTATGTGTGATCTCAGCGGAAAGCCGGGCATATCTCTGGGTCTCCTCAAGCGTATCAAAAAGATATCCGACAGCACCCACTCTCATAGCTGAACCGTTTCCTCTGCTGTTATAGGGCTGCGGATTGTCACTTTCAAGAAACTTGCCGAAATTTCCGCCGAATTCTTGATAAATATGCTTATATTCAGGAGCCTTGGTCCACTTGAAGATAGACTTCGTAAACTCCTTCTTTATATCATTGTCAGACATGTTTTTCTTATCCTTGACATCCAGCAGAGCATCACAAATAGCGACTGACAAAAGTGAGTCGTCTGTATATCTGGAACTGTCAAACTGTCTTGCCTTCTTTATGAAAAGCGGTCCGAAGTTCTT
The DNA here is from genome assembly GCA_946528545.1 of uncultured Ruminococcus sp. Taxonomy (GTDB): domain Bacteria; phylum Bacillota; class Clostridia; order Oscillospirales; family Ruminococcaceae; genus Hominimerdicola. The sequence goes on along the minus strand of CAMMYU010000113.1, from coordinate 684 downwards.
AGTCTTCTGTCCTCTGTCAAATTCGTAAGGGGCTCCTATTATATCCCCGAGCATAGCACCATACATAGCACAACACCTCCTATGATCATAACATCTTTTATATTTTACCATAAAAATATAACAAAAGCGCAACAAAGCATAATATTTACATTCACAGGCATGTTTGCAGACACTTGGCCCATTATCCACAAAAACAAAACTTCCCGCAGCCGGTATGATTTTTACCGGATACGGGAAGTGAATATTTTACTTACAGCCTTATTCCTTGGATACTTTGGCAGCCTCTGATATTGAAGAAACAAGTCCTGCAATACCGGCGATATCTGACGGAATGATCAGCTTTGTAGCCTTGCCGTCAGCAGCCTTTGTAAATGCATCCAGACTCTTTATCGTAAGAACCTGCTGTGAAGGAGCCGACTCATTGAGAAGCTTGATACCATCTGCATTAGCCTTCTGAACTTCAACGATGGCCTGTGCATTACCTTCAGCCTTTCTGATGGTAGCTTCCTTTTCAGCCTCAGCTGCAAGGATCATAGCCTGCTTCTCAGCCTCAGCTCTGAGGATCTTAGCTTCCTTCTCACCTTCTGCAACAAGGATTGCTGACTTCTTCTCACCTTCTGCACGGAGGATCTGCTCACGTCTCTCACGCTCTGCCTTCATCTGCTTCTCCATCGCTTCCTGGAT
>CAMMYU010000112.1:0-18637 GCA_946528545.1 uncultured Ruminococcus sp. | reverse complement strand
GGGGCAAAATTATATTAGAAGTTTTAGTGAGGGGGTCCGGGGGAGGACCCTTTTTCAAAAGGGTCTCCCCCGATAAGTCCTGCAGGCAGTGCGGCAGATTACTGTTTGCAGCAATACACACGGGGCGGGGGTTGACAAATGGAGAAAAAAGTGTTATAATGTGTTTCTGTCACACACATCTGTTTTTCGGAGGTGGAATCGAATGGGAGAAAAGGACGAAAAGCTGGTTATTGTCAGCTCGGAGGTACTTCCCGACATAGTGCTCAAGGTTCTTGACGCCAAGCGCATGAGGGCAAGGGGCGAGGCACTTACCTCATCGGAGGCCTGCCGCATGGTCGGCATATCCCGAAGTGCTTACTACAAGTACAAGGACTCGGTCTTCAATTATGAGGAGCAGCTTACAAATAATATCGTCTCGGTGTACTGCATACTGAGAGATGAAAAGGGTGTGCTCTCGTCAATAATCTCGAAGCTTTATGAGCTCAACACCAATATCCTGACTATCAATCAGAATATCCCTATCGACTCCGTAGCGACTGTCACCTTCTCGGTGCGGTTTGAGCATGAGGTGCTCCCGACGGCCAAGCTTCGGGACGAGCTCTCAAAGGTCAGAGGCGTGGTTGACGTTAAAATAATCTCAGGTGAATAATTTATAGAAAGTAGGAATATAAAATGCAGAACGTAGCTGTTATAGGATACGGCGTAGTAGGCTCGGGAACGGTCGAGCTGTTTATGAAGAACAGGGAGTCTATCTCAAAAAAGCTTGGGAAGGACTGCGACATCAAGTACATTCTTGACCTCAGGGATTTTCCCGATTCGCCTTTTGCTGACAGGATAATCCATGACTTTGATACTATCCTCAACGATGACGAGATAGAGGTAGTCGCAGAGGTTGTAGGAGGAACGACCTTCGCTTATGACTATACTAAGAGACTGCTCGAAAAGGGCAAGAGCGTTGTTACCTCTAACAAGGCGCTCGTGGCTGCAAAGGGAGCAGAGCTTCTCAAAATTGCAGCGGCGCACAACTGCAGCTATCTGTTTGAGGCAAGCGTAGGCGGCGGTATCCCGATAATCAGACCTCTCTGCAAGTGCCTTGCGGGAAATGAGATAGTAAAAATCTCGGGTATACTTAACGGAACTACTAACTTTATACTTTCAAAGATGATAAAGGATCAGCTCCCCTTTGACGAGGCACTGAAAATGGCTCAGGAGAACGGCTATGCCGAGGCTGACCCTACTGCCGACATCGAGGGCGAGGACGCCTGCAGAAAGATCTGTATTCTGGGCTCGCTGGCTTACGGCAAGCACATTTATCCCGAGTATGTACACTGCTCGGGTATCACAAGGATAACTCTTGACGATATAGAGTACGCTGCAAATGCAGGCTATGTTATAAAGCTTATCGGCTCGGTAAGAAAGCTTGATGACGGCAGAGTAACAGCTATTGTTTGCCCGAGACTTGTTGCCAAGAACAATATGCTCGCAAATGTCGAGGACGTATACAACGCTATAACTGTTACAGGTGACGGTGTGGGAGATGTGCTCTTCTACGGACAGGGTGCAGGAAAGCTCCCGACGGCATCGGCTGTTGTGGGCGACATTATCGACTGCATCAGACACAGCGAGAGACCCGTAGCTATCGGCTGGGAGGACTGCGACAACGAGAAGTTTGTAGTGAACTACAAGGAGACCTCGACTGCGGTATATGTACGCATAAAGGCTGATGACGCTGAAAAGCTCAAGAGCGCACTTTCCGAGATGTTCGGCAAGCTTATGTACATTGAGCGTGCAGGCAGACCCGACAATGAGCTTGCCTTCATCACTCCCGTAATGAAGGAATCCGACATCGACACAAATCTGACTATACTTTCACATTCGGCTGAAATTGCAAGCAAGATAAGAATGTATTAATTTGCTTAATGGTGCTCGCCGCACGGCTAATACGCGACGTAATTTTGCTTAAAGCTTTTCCTGCCTTGAACGCGGCAGGGAAAACCCTGCACCATCACGCGCCGTACTTTTGCTTTGGCTTTTCCTGCCTTGAACGCGGAGCAAAATAGTGCAGGCTAAAAAGCAATATTAATTCTGCACTACCTATCTCTGCGTTCAAGGCAGAAAAAGTCCAAACAAAAGAACGTCGCGTATTAGCCGTGCGGCGAGCACTGCAGGGTTTTCCCTGCCACCCAAAGGAGAATACCCATGATAAAGATACGCATACCTGCCACATCGGCAAACTTAGGTGCAGGCTTTGACGCTCTCGGCCTTGCGCTGACGTTCTATAACTACGTTGAGATAGAGGAGAGCGACACTATCGACATAGCCTCGACAGACGGCCTTGAGGTGCCGACCGATGAGAAAAACCTGATATATATTTCGGCGAAGGACCTTTTCGCTGTCTGCGGAAAGGAGCTCAAAGGCTTAAAGCTCCGCCAGACGAACAATATCCCTATGGCGAGGGGCTTGGGTTCGTCATCAGCCTGCATAATCGCAGGGCTTGTGGGTGCGAACAAGCTTCTCGGAGACCCTCTCTCCAAGGACGACCTTGTAGACCTCGCAGCCCAGATAGAGGGTCACCCCGACAACACCGCACCTGCACTGCTCGGCGGCATAGTTACAGCCGTTTTTGACGGCAGACGTGTAGAGTGGGTAAAGCAGGAGGTATACACAAAGCTTAAATTTGCGGCAATAATCCCGGACTTCGGCTTAAAGACCGAGGACGCCAGAGCCTGCCTGCCGACTGAGGTCTCCCACAAGGACGCTGTGTTCAACCTGTCGAGGGCGGCGCTGTTTTCGGCATCTCTTTTAACAGGCAAGTATGAGAACCTCCGCACAGCCGTGAATGACAGGCTGCATCAGCCGTTTCGCTCAAAGCTTATCCCGAACTGCGATGAGGTCTTTGATATAGCCTACACCCACGGAGCTTATGCGGCTTATATCAGCGGTGCAGGCCCCACAGTTATGGCTATAGTTGATGACAAGAACGAGTACTTTGCAGGAAGAGTAAAGTTCTCCCTCGACAATGCAGGCATAACAGGCTGGAATGTTCACGAGTTCGGCATAGACAATGACGGAACTGCGATATTATAAACAAAGTGCTCCCCGGTCAGGGAGCACTTTGTTTATTTTTTCACCATTTTTTCCTTGTTAAGCTTCATATCCTCCTCTGCACGGGAGAGGATATCCGCAAGTGCCTTATCGGCAGCGGGGTCGAAGTCTGCCGTTCCGCAGGCTGAGGAAGCCTTGCCCTCTGCCATTCGGCGGGTCATCTGCGCCCTCAGTGAACGGATAAGGTTTTTCCTGTTGTTGTAATCCTCACCCCTGAGAATTACTGCAAACTCATCTCCGCCTATCCTGAATACAGGGCTGTGCTTGAATTTCAGGCATATATCCGAGCAGGCATTTTTCAGGAACGCATCTCCGACATTCATGCCCATCTTCTCGTTGACCGCATTAAGACCGTTCACATCACAGAAAACCACTGCGAGCTTTTCAGTCTCGCCCTTTTCGATCTTCTCGTCGATGTCCTTCTCATAATTTGAGTACGCAAGCCTGTTCTTGACCTCTGTGAGAGCATCTCTTGTAACAGGTGCGGCTGCTTCGGCAGGATCTTTTTCATACAGTGCCTCACGGCGTTTGGAAGCATCTATATTTGTAACACCTATAACTATCAGCTCGGGTCTGCTGACAGACCTTATCGCCCTTATCCCGAAATACACGGGTCTGTTTTCAACTATCAGCCTGTAGGTTATGCTGTAAACCTCGCCCTCATGTATCTCTGAGAGGAATCTTTCCTTTTCAAGCTCCTTGCACATCTTGGGTCTGTCCTCGGGGAAGACTATCTTCATTATGAGCTCCTGCATCTTATTGAAGAAATCCTCGTCTAACACGCCCTCGGGATCGTCATAGGGGTTTGTGTACTCAATATATGTGTCATCATTGATGTTTACGATATAGATCATATCGCTGCAGCTTCCGATTGCTGAAACATCACGGTGAAACTCGGTGTAGTTGCTGTTTTTCCCGGCTATGCTCTTTCCAGCCTCGGCTATACCCTCGGCGGCAAGCTTTCCTGTCTCTCTGAGAACTTCCTTAGCTTCGTTTCTGAGCTTCTTCTTAGCCTTTCTTTTAAGAGCCGATCTTATTACCTTAGTTGTGATAAGCACTGCTGCCGCACTTACTGCCGCTGCAGCGGTATTTCTGACTGTATTGCATTTCATACTGAAACCTGCCCCTTCCTGATATACTGTTTCGCTTCTCCGTGCTTACTAGTCTTTTTCATTTTAGCACAAAATTCAGAGTACGTCAATAGAGAAAAATCAAAAGCCCCGAGGGGCTTTCCGTAAGAGTGCTGCAAAAGTATGAGTGTCGGCGGTGCAAAAGCTGTTCGGATAGCCTGATTTTTTGTGCATAATAACCAAAAAGTGTATAGAAAATATTAAATGATAAAATGTTTGCTTGTTTTTTGGAGGCGAAAGTTATATAATTGTTTCCATGTATAATAAAGTTTAATATGGGGTGCGAGGGCTTTTAATCAGCGCTTTCCCGTATTACATTTCCGCCTGTGAAGGGAGGATTTTTCATGGAAGGAAAAACAATGGTCGGCACTGACCTTATCAGTCAGATACTTGACCTCGACCGCAGAGCCGAGCAGCGCATAAAAGATGCTCTTGCGCAGAGTGAAGAGAAAAAGGCCGAGTGCGCACGCAGACAGGAAGATATAGATCAGAGCGTGACCGAGAAGGTGAATGCCTACACCGAACAGCTCAGAGCCTCTACCGATAAGGCTGTTGAGTCCGAGACTCTGAAGATAAGAACGCTCCGGAAGGGCAGGCTCAAGGAGCTTGATGCAGTCTATGAGCGTGAACATGAGCGCTGGGAGCAGGAGATATTCAGCGCCGTTGTGAACCCTGAAAAGGAGTAAAAGGATATGCTCACAAGCAGTTCCATGAATGCGACTGTAGCTAAGATAAGGGCAGTTCGGGGGAAGATGTTTTCTCAGCAGCAGTACAGAGAGCTTATGCTCAAGCAGACTGTTCCCGAATGTGCCGAGTACCTTGCACAGTCGCCGAGATATAAAGATGTGTTCCGTGACGTTGATCCGAACACTGTACACAGAGGCTACCTTGAGGAGCTTCTGCAAAAGGCAAACTTTGAAACCTATAACCGCCTCTGCGGTTTCCAGCAGCTTGATTCTATTCCGTACTACGGCTTTCTGCTCGCAAGAATGGAGATAGCGAATATTCTGCTGATGATAAACAGCATAAATTCTGACCTTGACAAGCCTGTGCTTACACAGCTGCCTGGGTATGCGATAAAGCATTCAAGGGTGAAGCTTCTGGAGCTTAGTCAGGCGGAGAATTTTGAGGAGCTTCTGGAGGTCCTCAGAGGTACACCCTACAGAAAACCTCTTTTGAAGGTAAAAACCGACCCCTCGGGCAGGGCAGACTATACAGAATGCGAGCTTGCCCTCAGAAAGGATTACTTTGAGCGCCTTATACAGGACGTTGAGCATGATTTTCACGGCAGAGAGGAAAAGGAGATCAAGGAGATCATTCTCTACGAGGTCGATACGATGAATATCATCAATGCCTACCGAATGAAAAAGTATTTCGGGTATTCGGCGGAGAAGATCAAGCAGAGCATAATCAATGTCAGGGGCAACCCTATGGGCAGGCTTAAAGAGTACTTTGAGCTCTCCGACCCCGATGAGATGTTTGAATGGCTTAAAAATACAAAATACGGCAAGGGTATGCGTGAGACCGGCATTATAGAGACAGGTATCGCTGACATAAGGTACAGAAAGCTCAGTCACATTCTGTCCTCGACAACGAGTGCGCCCGCAGCACTGTATGCCTATGTAAGGCTCAGTGCGGTGGAGATCTCAAACATAGTACACATTATAGAGGCTGTCCGCTACGGTGCGGACACCACTCAGCTGGAGCACGAACTGCTGATATTTTAATCAGGTAATAGTTAAAAGGTAATAGGGAATAGGGAATAGGTAATTTAGGTAATAGGTAATAGGGAATAGGGAATAGGTAATTTAGGTAATAGGTAATAGGGAATAGGGAATAGGTAAGGTATCGCCTTCGGCGATGTTTTAAAATGGGGCTTTGCCCCATACCCCTTTCAAAACATTATGAATTACACGAATTTTTAATATAAAACTAACGAAAGGAAAAGTAAATGAGCTATGGCAATTGAAACAATGTCTCTTGTCAATATTCTCGGAAATATGGATGAGCTCGATCAGGCGCTTGAAAGGTGCTGTGAAAGCGGTATCTTCCATATTGAGCCTGCCTTCTCCCCCGGAGAGGCAAGAGGGCGCCTCCTGAATGACAGGAACGAATATGCAGCGCTTCTGAAAAGAGCTGTCAAGATAGCCGCCGACTGCGGTATAGAGCCTGTTGAGACTGACTGCAAGGGGCTTTCGGCTGACAGCGCAGGGGAGCTTGAAGCTGTCTGCTCGGAGCTTGAAAAGGGCTTCGATGCGGTCTCCCGTGACAGCCGTGAGGGTGATGCGAGAATCGAAGAGCTGAGACAGGCACAGAAGCACATAAAACATCTGAAAGGTATGAACAGCGACTTCCAGCAGCTATTCTCCTGCAAGCACGTCAGCGTAAGGATAGGACGTCTGCCGCTGGATAATTACCCCAAGCTTGAATACTACAACGATAACTTCTTCTTTGTGGCGTTTGAGAAATCTGACAGCTATTGCTGGGGAATGTACTTCTGCCCCGAGGGCGACAAGGAAAGGGTAGACGACCTGTTCAAAAGTATGTACTTTGAAAGGGTAATGCTTCCGAGGTACGTTTCGGGAAATGCTGATGAGGCCATGAAAAATATCTCAGATGAGATAGCTCAGCTTGAAGCTTCAAAGAAGGAAGCCGAGGAAAAGGTTTCAGCATTTACAAGAGTGAATGAGAACAAAATACAGATGCTATGTACAAAGCTGCAGCTAAAGAGCAAGTACTCAGACCTTAAAAAGAATGTGGGTACTGTAAACAGCGGACAGGGCACAAAGCACTACATTATTAAGGGCTTTGTTCCGAAAAAGAAGGAAGCTGAGTTCTCAAAGCTGTTTGACGGGCTGGAAAGCTCAGAGGTATCCTTCCTTCCCCCGGACGCTGACGCTTCCTGTCAGCCGCCTACGGTGCTTAAAAACAGCTTCCTCACACGGCCCTACAGAATGCTGGTCGAAATGTACGGCCTGCCCGTATATGACGGCATAAACCCGACTGCCTTTGTGGCACTGACCTACACACTGCTCTTCGGAATAATGTTCGGAGACTTAGGACAGGGCTTTGTGATACTTCTTGCGGGAATACTTCTGCATAAGAAGCTTGGTCCTATGGCCGGCGGTATCGTCAGACGAGTGGGCTTGTCCAGTATGGTGTTCGGAACGCTCTACGGCTCGGTGTTCGGGTTTGAGGAGCTTCTTGACCCCGTGTATGAGAGCATTGGAATTGACTTCCTGCCGCTTAAAGTCTTCAAGCAGACGAACTTCATTCTGCTGACTGCGGTAGGCATAGGAATTGCCCTTATACTTATTTCGATGATAATAAACATCTACGCAGGCTTCAAAGCCAAGGACTACGAAAAGGCGATATTCGGGTGCAACGGTATCTGCGGACTGATTTTCTACGGCTCGATAATCACGGGAGTTGTGTCCACAATGATGTTTGATGTAAAGGTAATGTCCGCACCCTTTGTTATCTGCCTGATAGTTATACCGCTTCTGTGTATCTTCTGCCGTGTGCCGCTGGCTGCATGGGTGAAGTACAGAAAGTGGCAGCTCTCCGAGGACGGCGAGCCGATGACTATAGGAAACTTTATTGTAGAGAACTTCTTCGAGATGTTTGAGTTCCTGCTCAGCTACGTTTCCAACACGATGTCCTTCCTGAGAGTAGGCGGCTTCGTTCTCTCTCATGCGGGCATGATGCTCGTTGTTATGACCCTTATGGACGGCGCAGGTGCGATAGGTCAGCCGATAGTGCTGATAATCGGAAACCTGTTTGTTATGGCTATGGAGGGTATGATCGTAGCTATCCAGATAATCAGGCTTGAATTCTATGAGATGTTCTCAAGATTCTATGACAGCGGCGGAAAGCCCTTTGAGCCTGTCAGCGTAAAGTTCACACCGGTGACTGAAAGTAATTAATTGGAGGTAATCAATATGCTTATTTATTTTGCACTGCCGCTTATTGCGATCGCACTTCTGCTTGTGCCTTTCGCACTTATGGCTAAGAAGATCAAGAACGGAAAGTCGCCTAAGGGCGCATTTATAGGAAACCTCTGCACCTTTGCAGGAATAATGCTTATGTCTATCCTTGTACCGATCGGAGGCTTTGTACACGCTGCCGCTGAGGAGACCTCAAAGGCTGCACAGCTTTCTACAGGTACAGGTCTCGGATACCTTGCCGCTGCACTTGCAGTAGGTCTCTCCTGCGTGGGAGCAGGTATCGCAGTTGGTTCGGGTACTCCTGCCGCTATCGGTGCGACCTCGGAAGACCCGAAGAACTTCGTTAAGGCACTTATCTTCGTCGTACTTGGTGAAGGTATCGCCCTTTACGGACTGCTTATCTCAATTCTTATCATTTCCAATATCGGAGGCTAAGGAGCTATCCTTATGAGATTTTATCTTATCAGCGACAACATAGATACACAGATGGGCATGAGGCTCGCAGGTATCGAGGGAGTTGTCGTTCACACCCCCGAGGAGGTCACAGCAGCCCTTGATGAGGCTATGCAGATGGAAGACGTAGGAGTTATCCTTATGACTGACCTTGCCGTAAAGCAGTGCAGGGAGAAGGTCTATGAGTACAAGCTGACGGTAAAGCAGCCCCTCATAGTAGAGATACCCGACCGTCACGCAACATCAAAGATATCGGATACTATATCACGCTATCTTTCCGAGGCTATCGGCGTTAAGCTCTGACCACGGGACAACAGGAGGACATTATGAAACTCAGTGAGGCACAAAGGTTTGACCGCTTCGAGAAGGCTGTGTTCGACGATGCCGACAAGACAGCCGCAGAAATAATAGCCGAAGCGAACAGACAGTATACCGAAACTATAGAGGCAGCCGAGCAGGCATCGGAGCAGAGGATAGAGTCTGCCGAGAGAGCCGAGAGCACTAAGGAGCGTGAAAGACAGCTCCGTGAGGTGTCGGCGCAGAAGCTTGCCTGCCAGAGAGAGATTCTCGAACACAGAGAAGAGCTTATAGATAATGTGTTTGCGGCTGTCAGAGAGAGGCTTGTTAAGTTCAGAGCGTCTGAGCAGTATGCTGACTATCTGAAGGCAGCTTCCAAGGAGGCTTGGAAGGCTTACCCCGTATCGAAGGGCAAGGTGTGCTTAGCACCTGCGGATATGGGCTATGCAAAGCTTTTTGAGGGCTTTGAGACAGAGGAGAATGACAGCATAGAGCTTGGCGGAGCACTCATAATCTATGAGAGCGAGGGCATAGCCCTTGACTTCACATTTGATTCGGCCTTTGAGGAACAGAGAGCGAAGTTCTCCGAGCGCAGGGAACTGGCCCTGTAAGCCTTTGCTCGGGCAACAGTTTTTTTGATAATAGGGTAATTGGCAGAATAGGTAGTAGATAATAGGAAACAGGTAATTTAGGTAATAGGGAATAGGGAATAGGTAATTTAGGTAATAGGGAATAGGGAATAGGTAATAGGTATGGTATCGCCTTCGGCGATGATTTTTAATGGGGCTTTGCCCCATACCCCAAGGTGATAGGTTGAAAAACTTATCGAAAAACGACCTGAAACCTATAACCTAAAATCTATAGCCTATAACCTATAACCTAAAACCTAAAACCTATCCTAAGAGCAGCAAATGAAAAAGTCTGCACTACCTACGTGCCCGAATGGGCATCGTCAGCGAAGCTGACACCATACCTATTCCCTATTCCCTATTACCTATTACCTAATATATTAAAGAGGAAACATATATGGATGTTATCTATTCAATAAACGGACCTGTAGTAAAGGTAGCCGATACAAAGACCTTCTCTATGCAGGAAATGGTCTATGTCGGCGAGAAAAGACTTATCGGTGAGGTCATCAGAGTTGAGTCGGATTTTACTACTATTCAGGTCTATGAGTCTACAACGGGGCTGAAGCCCGGTGAGCCTGTAGAAAGTACAGGTGCGCCTATGTCGGCGACCCTCGCCCCGGGAATAATCACGAATATTTTCGACGGTATTGAAAGACCCCTCAGAAAGCTCTCCGAAATGTCGGGAGCGTTCATAGCAGACGGTGCTAACATTCCGAGCGTTGATATGGAGAAGGAGTACAGGGTAACTGTCACCTGCGAGGTGGGCGATAAGCTCAGTGCAGGCGATATATACGCTGTCTGCCCCGAAACTCCCGTCGTTGAGCACAGATGTATGGTGCCTCCGCTTTCAAAGGGCGGCGAGGTCATCTGGACTGCTAAAAACGGCGACTATAAGGTAAATGATACCGTAGTTAAGATAAAGGACACAGCAGGCAGAGTGACCGAGCTTACCCTTATGCAGAAGTGGCCTATCAGAACACCACGTCCATGCAAAAGGAGACTGCCTATCGACAGACCTCTTGTGACGGGTCAGCGTATAGTTGATACTATCCTGCCTATCGCTAAGGGCGGCACAGCCGCTATCCCCGGAGGCTTCGGCACAGGAAAGACTATGACCCAGCACCAGCTTGCTAAATGGTGCGATGCGGATATTATCGTGTATATCGGCTGCGGCGAGCGTGGAAACGAGATGACTCAGGTGCTGGAGGAGTTCTCCGAGCTTATCGACCCGAGAACCCAGAAGCCCCTGACCGACAGAACAGTGCTGATAGCAAACACCTCAAATATGCCTGTTGCGGCAAGAGAGGCATCTATCTATACGGGTATAACACTGGCTGAGTACTACAGAGATATGGGCTACCACATAGCCATAATGGCGGATTCGACTTCAAGATGGGCTGAGGCTCTGCGTGAGATCTCGGGCAGACTTGAGGAAATGCCTGCCGAGGAAGGCTTCCCTGCATATCTGCCGTCAAGAATATCCGAATTCTATGAGAGAGCAGGCTATGTTGAAAGCTTAAACGGCAAGGAGGGCTCGGTAACTATCATCGGAGCAGTTTCCCCTCAGGGAGCTGACTTCTCCGAGCCTGTAACACAGAACACAAAGAGATTTGTAAGGTGCTTCTGGGCGCTGGATAAGTCTCTCGCCTATGCAAGACATTATCCTGCTATCAACTGGAACACCAGCTACTCGGAGTATACCGAGGATCTTGGCGAATACTATAAAAAAAGAGTTTCCGATGACTTTATGGAGGTCAGACAGGAGATATCAAATATCCTCGTTGAGGAAAACACCCTCATGGAGATCGTAAAGCTTATGGGTACCGACGTTCTGCCCGACGATCAGAAGCTTCTGATAGAGGTTGCAAGGATAGTAAGAGTAGGCTTCCTTCAGCAGAATGCCTACCACAAGGACGATACCTATGTACCGCTTGAAAAGCAGTACCTTATGATGAAGCTGATACTCAGCTTTTACGATAAGGCGAAGAACGCTCTTTCAAAGGGCATTACGGCTTCAAAGGTGCTTGAAAACGGCTGGGCTGAGAAGATAATCAAGGTCAAGTACGATATCCCGAACGACAAGCCCGAAATGTTCAGGGACTATGAGCTGGATATGAGAAAGGACTTTGAAGAGCTGATCGGAGGTGTCGGAGCGTGAATGTAAAATACATCGGACTGAGCAGTATAAACGGCCCTCTGGTGGCGCTTGACCATGTAAGCGGTATCTCTTATGATGAAATGGCTGAGATAAGGCTTGATGACGGCACAAAAAGGCTTGCAAGAGTTGTTGAGGTAGACCGTGACAGGGCAGTGCTTCAGGTGTTTGAGGGAACTAAGGGGCTCTCGCTTGCGAACACTACCACAAGCTTTGAGGGAAAGAGCATGGAGCTCCCTCTCTCAACCGAAATGCTCGGACGTATCTTCAACGGTGCAGGCAGACCGATAGACGGTCTGGGCGATATTTTCCCCGAAAAGACCGCCGACATAAACGGTGCGCCTCTCAACCCCGTTATGAGAACATATCCGAGAAACTATATAAACACAGGCATAAGCTCGATAGATGCACTTATGACCCTTATCAGAGGTCAGAAGCTGCCTATCTTCTCGGGCTCGGGTCTGTCACACAACAAGCTTGCAGTTCAGATAGTAAGGCAGGCAAAGATAGCTGACGAAAACGGTCAGGACTTTGCGGTTGTGTTCGGAGCAATGGGCGTTAAGAATGACGTTGCCGACTATTTCAGAAGAAGCTTTGAGGAGTCGGGAGCGCTCGGAAGGGTAGTAATGTTCCTTAACCTCTCGAACGACCCTATCATTGAGAGAATACTCACCCCGAAGGTAGCGCTCACCTGTGCGGAGTATCTTGCCTTTGAGCATGATATGCACATTCTTGTAATTCTTACAGATATGACATCTTACGCAGAGGCTCTGCGTGAGTTCTCTTCGTCAAAGGGAGAGATACCCGGCAGAAAGGGCTATCCGGGCTATCTGTATTCAGACCTTGCCTCTATTTATGAGAGAGCAGGCATAGTAAAGGGCTCAAAGGGCTCTGTAACGCAGATACCTATCCTGACAATGCCGAATGACGATATAACTCACCCTGTACCTGACCTTACAGGCTACATCACCGAGGGTCAGATAGTTCTCGACCGTAACCTCGACCAGACAGGAGTTTATCCTGCGGTGTCAATACTGCCGTCGCTGTCCCGACTTATGAAGGACGGTATCGGTGAGGGCTACACAAGAGAGGATCACCAGATGGTTTCAAACCAGCTCTTTGCGGCTTATGCAAAGGTGCAGGACGCAAGAAGCCTTGCTTCCGTTATCGGCGAGGAGGAGCTGTCCTCAGCGGATAAGGCATATCTGAAATTCGGTGAGCTTTTTGAAAAGCACTTTATAGATCAGGGCTTTGATGTCAACAGAACTATCGAGGAGACCCTCGACCTTGGCTGGACGCTTCTTTCCACTCTGCCGAGGACAGAGCTCGACCGTGTTGATGACGAGCACCTTGAAAAATACTACAGCGCCGAAAAGGCGGCAGAGTATTTCAGCGAAGACTAGACTTTTGGCAGCAAGCTTTTGAAGGTAATAGCGAACAGATAATCAGGTAATAGCGAACAGATAATCAGGTAATAGGGAACAGATAATCAGGTAATAGGGAATAGGGAATAGGGAATAGGTAATGTATCGCCTGCGGCGATGATTTTGAATGGGGCTTTGCCCCATACCCCTAGGTGATAGGTTGAAAAAACTATCGGAAAACGATCTGAAACCTATAACCTAAAATCTATAACCTATAACCTAAAACCTATCCTAAGAGCAGCAAATGAAAAAGTCTGCACTACCTACGCGCCCGAATGGGCATCTGTCCGCTTTGCGGACACCATACCTATTCCCTATTCCCTATTACCTATTACCTAAATACCTATTCCCTATTACCTGAACAACACCTATTCCCTGAACAACACCTATTCCCTATTACCTGAACAACAATATAAGGAGGGTTAGCTTATGGCGGACCAGCAGGTCTTTCCTACAAAGGGTAATCTTATACTGTCGAAGAAGGCATTGCAGCTGGCAGCGCTTGGCTATGAACTCCTCGACAGGAAAAGAAGTATACTGATAAGAGAGCTCATGGAGCTCGTTGACAAGGCAGGAGCGCTCAGAGGCAGCATTGAGGATACCTACATCGGTGCCTATGCCGCTTTGCAGAGGGCAAACATCACAATGGGTGTTATAATGCCCTACGCAAGCTCTGTGCCTATTGAGAAGGGCCTTAGCCTTTCGTCAAAAAGCGTAATGGGAGTGGAGCTCCCGACTGTGAAGCTGGAGGATCGGCCGACCGAGGTTGCCTACGGCTTTTCACAGACGAATTCGCAGCTTGATATTGCGTTCCTTGAATTCGGAAAGGTAAAAAGGATAACTGCCGAGCTTGCCGAGGTGGAGAACAGTATCTACAGACTCTCGGTTGCTATCAGAAAAACACAGAGAAGAGCAAACGCTCTGCAAAACATTATTATCCCGAGAAATGAAAGGATAGTGAAGTTTATTTCCGACTCTCTCGAAGAGAAGGACAGAGAGGAGTTCTCAAGAATGAAGGTCATTAAGGCTCAGAAGCTTAAAAAGCAGAAGGCCTGATAAACTTACGGACGTCTAAAAGGAGGGTTCTCATGTTTCAGAGATTAAGCAAGCTTTTTCGCAATTACTGGATACTGAGCGTTTTCTGCATTGTGCTCGGAGCAGCACTGATAGCAGATCCGCACTTTTTCACAAAGTCCATAAGCTGGGTGATAGGCGGCCTTTTTGCTGCCTACGGAATAGTTTTCCTGATAAAGTATTTTATAAATTCTGCGCAGGAAAACTTCGGTGCTGACCTTGTAAAGGGCGTTATACTGATAGCCATAGGCGTGTTCATAATAGTTCGGTGGGAGTTTATCCCGAACGTTATTGCAATATTCACAGGCTTCTATATGCTGATAAGCTCGGTCATATCGCTGCAGAGTAACCTTCGGGTAAAAAAAGCGGGCATTGACGGCTGGCAGACAGGTGCGCTCTTCTCGGCACTGACACTGGCGGCAGGCTGTGTGCTTATCTTCAATCCGCTGATGGGCGTAAGCTTTGCAATGACTGTACTTGGAGTTGCTCTTCTCGTGTCGGGTATCGCAAATGTGATAAGCTGCTTCGGTGCGTCAAGAAGGCTCAATAAGATCATGAAGTCGGGCAAGTCGGGTGAGATCGTTGTCTACGGCGAGAACAGACGCTCAAATGATGATGATTTTATTGATATATAAATATTAGGAGTGAACCTGTTTGACAGACAATAATACCGGAACTAAAGACAATCTTCTGAAAAAGATTTACGGCGGCCTCAATATGAGCTGGCCTGCGGTAATAATTATGGCGGTGGCTTCGGCCGTTGTTACGGCGGTGTTTCTGCAGGTGCCGATTTTCAAAAACACCTCGTTTGAGAGAATGGGCGTAAACTTTGAAGCGTGGTTCGTGTTTGCACTGCTGATAATGCCGAACAGCAAAAGCCCTCTGGACTCGGCACTGAAGACCTTCGTGTTCTTCCTTGTGAGCCAGCCGCTGATCTACCTGATACAGGTACCGTTTTCGGATATGGGCTGGGGGCTTCTCAGCTATTATAAAAACTGGGTGGTCTGGACACTGCTGACCTTCCCTATGGCTTTTGTCGGGTGGTTTCTCAGAAAGAGAAACTGGCTGAGCCTGCTTATACTGTCACCTGTGATAGTTTTTCTCTCAGCTGTAGGTGTAAGCGCCCTGACAGATACCTTCTACGAGCCGCCCTATCTTCTGGTGACAGGTCTTTTCTGCCTCGGACAGGCGGCTGTGTATACCTTTGCATTCACCGAGAACAAATGGCAGAGGCTTGCGGTATTGGCGGCGGTTATCATAACAGCGGTCATTGTGGTTATCAGGGTCGGACAGGCAGATATTTCGGGACAGTCGGTACTGCCCGATGGTTACAGCTATTCAGAGAACGCTGAAATAAGCGTTGAGAACAGTGAGCTTGCTTCGGTTGAGCTTACAGACCCCAAGGAGGGCTTTGTTTACATCAAGGGCAGCAAGTACGGCGAGACTGAATTCACCGTCACCGACGGAGACAAGAAAGACACCTTTACCCTGAAGCTGTTCAGGGAAAACGGACTTACACAGATCAAGATCACTATCGAGAAGTGATTTTCAGACATTGGGAGAAAATAATCAAAAAAAGCCGACAAAAAGTCTGCCAATTTGTGAAAGTGTGAAAATGTGAGAAAATCCCTTGACAAATCGGGAAGTATGGTTTATACTCATAAATGTAAACAGCAATGGCGCTGTGGACTTGATGTTCACGGCGCCTGTTTTGTTTGGATAATTATTCAGGAGGAATCATTATGAATGTACCCGAATTCTTTGGCGCTGACGTTTTCAATGAGTCTGTGATGAGAGAAAGACTGCCTAAGGCAACCTTCAAGGCTCTCAAGAAGACCATTGACAAGGGAGAGGCTCTCCAGCCTGAGGTCGCAAATATCGTAGCTAATGCTATGAAGGACTGGGCAGTTGAGAGAGGCTGCACCCACTATACTCACTGGTTCCAGCCGATGACAGGTCTCACCGCTGAGAAGCATGACAGCTTTATCTCACCGACTGATGACGGTCATGTAATTATGGAGTTTTCGGGAAAGGAGCTCATCAAGGGCGAGCCTGACGCATCAAGCTTCCCTTCGGGCGGTCTCAGAGCCACATTTGAGGCAAGAGGCTATACCGCATGGGATCCTACCTCCTATGCTTTTATAAAGTGCAACACTCTTTGTATCCCGACTGCCTTCTGCTCCTACAGCGGTGAGGCTCTTGACAAGAAGACACCTCTGCTGAGGTCTATGGAGGCTATCAACAAGTCGGCGCTCAGAGTGCTGAAGCTGTTCGGCTCCGATGCAGTGAGAGTTATTGCAAATGTAGGCCCCGAGCAGGAGTACTTCCTTATCGACAGAGAGATGTACTCGCACAGAAAAGACCTTATCTTCACAGGAAGATCACTCTTCGGAGCACCTGCACCTAAGGGTCAGGAGCTTGAGGACCACTACTTCGGAACTATCAAGACCAGAGTTCAGGCTTATATGAGAGACCTTGACGAGCAGCTCTGGAGACTGGGTGTTTACGCAAAGACCAAGCACAACGAGGTAGCACCTGCTCAGCATGAGCTTGCACCGATCTTCACGACTGCAAACATCGCTACCGACCACAACCAGCTTACTATGGAGATAATGAAGAGAACTGCAAGAAAGCACGGCTTCAAATGTCTGCTTCACGAGAAGCCCTTTGCAGGCATCAACGGCTCGGGTAAGCACAATAACTGGTCGCTCTCCACAAACACGGGAATAAACCTTCTTGACCCCGGAAAGACACCTGCCGAGAACGCACAGTTCCTGCTCTTCCTGACGGCTGTTATCAAGGCTGTAAATGATTATCAGGATATTCTCAGAGCAAGCGTTGCTTCCGCAGGAAATGACCACAGACTCGGCGCTAACGAGGCACCTCCTGCTATCATTTCCATCTTCCTCGGCGAGGAGCTTACAGATATTCTTGACTCTATCGTAAACGGAGTTAAGTACGAGGGCAAGAGAGTTGAAATGGAGATCGGTGTTGACGTTCTGCCTCACTTCCGCAAGGACACCACCGACAGAAACAGAACCTCGCCTTTCGCATTCACAGGAAATAAGTTCGAGTTCAGAATGCCCGGCTCGAAGCTCTCGGTCGCAGGCCCTATGACAGTGCTCAATACTATCACCGCTAAGGTGCTTGATGATTTCGCTGATGTGCTCGAAAGTGCAGATAACTTCCAGGACGCTCTTGACGACCTTATCAAGAAGACTATCAAGGAAAATCAGGCTATTATCTTCAATGGCAACGGCTATTCTGCCGAGTGGCCTGTTGAGGCTGAAAAGAGAGGCCTCTTAAATCTCAGATCAACGCCCGAGGCTGTTCCTACCTTTGTTGATCCGAAGAACATTGAGCTGTTTGAAAAGTACGGCGTTTATACCGAGACAGAGCTTCACTCCAGAGTTGAAATTCTCCTCGATGAGTACTGCAAGACCCTCAATATTGAGGCTCTTACAATGATAGATATGGCTAAGAAGGACATTCTTCCTGCTGTTGCGTCCTACATCAAGGACCTCGCAAAGACCTCGGAGCTTGCTAAGAACTGCGGTGCTCCCACCGACTTTGAGGACGATATGGTCAAGAGACTGTCTGCTCTTGCAAGCCAGACCTATAAGAAGCTCGGCGCTCTTGAGGACGCAGCTCAGAAGGCTCACGAGATCGAGGGCGTTCAGGAGCTTGCAAACTATTACCACGATACAGTATTCGTAGCAATGGGCGAGCTCAGAGCAGTCGCAGACGAGATGGAAACCCTCGTCGGCGAGAAGTACTGGCCGTACCCGACCTACGGAAAGCTTCTGTTCTATGTAAACTGATACGGATAATAAAGAACGCTCCTGCCTGCACGGCGGGAGCGTTTTGGTTTGACAATATGAAACTTATGTGCTATAATAAGAAAAGGAAGTGCTGTATAAACAGCGGCACAGGCGGGATCTCCCTGTAACGGGGAGGTGATGACAATGGTTACATACTCGGATATGTTTGCATACTCGATGGTGATACTGAGCGTCATCGCACTTTGTTACGAATTCTTTCACAAGAAAAAGTAACGCAGTTTCTTTAAGGCAAAGCTCATAAAAAAGAAACACCGCCCAGCTCCACCAAAGCGACGGTGTTTCAAACACATAACTAAGGGGAGAGACCGCTGAAGCCGCAAGGCGTACAGCACTTCTCCTTTTCTGATGTTATTATACCACATCGGAAAGCCCTTGTCAAGGGGAGTGTCTCGGTTTGACAATATGAAACTTATGTGCTATAATAAGAAAAGGAACGTATCGTGAAAAACGGTAGGCGGTCAAATCTAACCTCCGACTTAACGGAAGGAGGTGAGCATAGTGAGTGTACTCGAGGTACTGACTTTGATGTTACTTATCACGAATATTGTCGGGGTCATACTCGACAACTGCAATAAAAA
>CAMMYU010000111.1:0-4332 GCA_946528545.1 uncultured Ruminococcus sp. | reverse complement strand
TTTTTTGTAAAAATGTATATAAATGCACAATGAAAGCAATAGTAAGATAAAAGGACTTTGGTTATTATTTTGACAAAAAGCCCTTGACAAGAGGCGCAAACAAGTGTATAATATTAGAGCATGCCGACATAGGGCAAGTGCGCCCTTTTGGCAGAGCTATCATTTTACGAAAGGAGAGAAAATATGCCAACCTTTAACCAGTTAGTAAGAAAGGGAAGAGATGTTCTGGTGGACAAGTCCACAGCGCCTGCTCTTCAGAAGGGATTTAACTCCAAGAAGAAGGTAGTTATCGACCAGTCATGCCCACAGAAGCGTGGAGTTTGCACAGTCGTAAGAACAGCTACACCTAAAAAGCCTAACTCCGCTATGAGAAAGGTTGCCAGGGTAAAGCTCACAAACGGAAACGAAGTAACAGCTTATATTCCGGGCATCGGTCATAATCTGCAGGAGCACAGCGTTGTTCTTATCAGAGGCGGACGTGTTAAGGATCTTCCTGGTGTAAGATATCACATTATCCGTGGTACACTTGATACACAGGGCGTTGCAAAGAGAATGCAGGCAAGATCCAAGTACGGTGCAAAGAGGCCAAAGGCAGGAGCAGCCAAGGGATAATACAGATCTCTGAAGCTCGGAAAGATTAAAGGAATATACTCATTGTCGCAAAATGCGAAGACCACAGTTAGTGTGGAGTGATTTATATAGATGACTCTACATTGGGCTGACGGGGCTGCAGAATATGCTTATTATATATAATAGTGTATGGCTGCGGAGCGAGTACCTGTGAATTCATTTATTTGTGAAGGAGGGAATCAAAGTGCCAAGAAGAGGTAGAGTTACAAAAAGAGACGTGCTTCTTGATCCGGTTTACAATTCAAAGCTGGTAACACGTCTTGTAAACAACATTATGCTCGACGGCAAAAAGGGTGTTGCCCAGAAGATCGTTTACGGTGCATTCCAGATCGTAGAGGAGAAGACAGGCAGACCTGCTCTTGAGGTATTCGAGGAGGCAATGAACAACATCATGCCTGAGCTCGAGGTAAAGGCTCGCCGTGTGGGCGGTGCCACATATCAGGTTCCAATGGAGGTTCGTCCTGACAGACGTCAGACACTGGGACTGAGATGGATAACAAAGTATTCTCGTGAAAGAAACGAGGACACAATGAAGGAAAGGCTCGCTGCAGAGATCATGGACGCACTTAACGGAACCGGCGGATCCTGCAAGAAGCGTGACGAAACACACAGAATGGCTGAAGCTAACAAGGCTTTTGCACATTACAGATGGTAATTTCGGTATTTTAAACAGGAGGAAATTATGCAAAGAGATTGTTCTTTACAGGACACCAGAAATATTGGTATCATGGCTCATATCGATGCCGGCAAGACCACTACTACCGAGCGTATCCTTTTTTATACCGGAATAAACCATAAGATCGGAGAAACTCATGATGGTACAGCCACTATGGACTGGATGGCACAGGAGCAGGAAAGAGGTATAACGATCACCTCTGCTGCAACGACCTGCTATTGGAAGAACCATAGACTTAACATCATTGACACCCCGGGACACGTTGACTTTACTGTTGAAGTTCAGAGATCACTTAGAGTTCTGGACGGATCTGTAACTGTTCTTTGTGCAAAGGGAGGCGTTGAGCCGCAGACTGAGACCGTATGGCGTCAGGCTGATAACTATAAAGTACCAAGAATGGT
The DNA here is from genome assembly GCA_946528545.1 of uncultured Ruminococcus sp. Classification (GTDB taxonomy): domain Bacteria; phylum Bacillota; class Clostridia; order Oscillospirales; family Ruminococcaceae; genus Hominimerdicola. The sequence continues at coordinate 2,625 of CAMMYU010000111.1, read as the reverse complement.
ATACGTGAACAAGATGGACATTATGGGAGCTGACTTCTATAACGTTCTTAATATGCTTCACGACAGACTGCAGTGCAATGCAGTTCCTATTCAGCTGCCTATCGGCGCTGAGGACGAATTTAAGGGAATTATCGACCTTATCGAGATGAAGGCTTATATCTATACAAACGATATCGGCACAGATATCCAGGTCGAGGATATCCCCGAGGATATGAAGGAAAAAGCTGAGCAGTACAGAAGCGAGCTTCTCGAGCACGTTGCTGAAATGGACGACGAGCTTATGGAGAAGTATTTTGACGGTCAGGAGCTCACCGAAGAGGAGATCAAAAGGACCATCAGAAAGTCAACCATTGATAATACAATGGTACCTGTATGCTGCGGTACTTCATACAAGAACAAGGGCGTTCAGAAGCTTCTGGATGCGATCGTAGATTATATGCCGTCACCGCTTGATGTTCCACACATCAAGGGCGTAAACCCCGATACAGGCGAGGAGGACGAGAGACCTTCTTCCGACGATGAGCCTTTTGCAGCTCTTGCTTTTAAGATCGCAACAGACCCGTTTGTTGGTAAGCTGTGCTTCTTCAGAGTTTATTCGGGCGTTCTTACAGCAGGTTCGACAGTTTATAACTCAACAAAGGATAAAAACGAGAGGATCGGTAGGATCCTTCAGATGCATTCCAACCACAGAAAGGATATCGAGGAGATATTCGCAGGCGATATCGGCGCAGCCGTTGGTCTGAAAAATACCACCACAGGTGATACTCTGTGCGACGAAAAGCATCCTATAATCCTTGAATCAATGGAATTCCCTGAGCCTGTTATCCAGCTGGCTATCGAGCCTAAGACAAAAGCAGGTCAGGAGAAGATGGGTATTGCCCTTTCTAAGCTGGCTGAGGAAGACCCGACCTTCAGAACCTGGACTTCTGAGGAAACAGGTCAGACTATTATCGCCGGTATGGGTGAGCTTCACCTTGAGATCATCGTGGACAGACTTCTGCGTGAGTTCAAGGTAGAGGCAAACGTAGGTACACCTCAGGTTTCTTACAAGGAAACTATCACCGCTCCTGCAACTGTGGACTACAAGTATGCTAAGCAGTCGGGTGGTAAGGGTCAGTACGGTCACGTTAAGATCAACGTTGAGCCTAATGAGTCAGGCGCAGGATACGAGTTCATCAACCACGTTGTGGGCGGTGCTATTCCTAAGGAATATATCCCTGCTGTTGACGCAGGTATCAAGGGCGCAATGGAAAGCGGCGTTCTTGCAGGATATCAGGTAGTCGACGTTAAGGTCGAGCTTTACGACGGATCTTATCACGAGGTAGACTCCTCTGAAATGGCATTTAAGATCGCAGGATCTATGGCATTCAAGGAGGCTATGAGAAAGGCTAAGCCTATTATTCTTGAGCCTATCATGAAGGTTTCTGTAATTGCTCCGGATGATTACCTTGGAACAGTTATCGGCGACCTTAACTCACGCCGTGGACAGATCCTCGGTCAGGAGCAGAGAACAGGTGCAGCTCAGGTAGATTGCCTTGTTCCGCTGTCAGAAATGTTCGGTTACTCAAATGACCTGCGTTCCAAGACACAGGGAAGAGGTCAGTATGTAATGGAGCCTCACAGCTATATCCAGGTTCCTAAGAACATATCTGAAAAGATCATGGCTTCGAGAAACAAGAACAACGACTAACTTTTTTAAAAAAAATCCGTTTAGCTATTGCAAAACGAGAAAAAATTTGATATAATTATACCGATGTAATTATACTACGGTATCGTTAAATCGGAAAAAATGAAATTTAAGGAGGAAAATCCTATGGCAAAGGCACATTTTGAAAGAACCAAACCACACGTAAACATTGGTACCATTGGTCACGTTGACCACGGTAAGACCACTCTTACCGCTGCTATCACAAAGACTCTTGCTCTGGAGGGTCTTGCTGAGAAGAAGGACTATGCTAATATCGACTCTGCTCCTGAGGAGAGAGAAAGAGGTATTACAATCAACACAGCTCACGTTGAGTATGAGACAAAGAACCGTCACTATGCTCACGTTGACTGCCCGGGTCACGCTGACTACGTAAAGAACATGATCACAGGTGCTGCTCAGATGGACGGCGCTATCCTGGTCGTTGCATCTTCCGACGGTCCTATGGCTCAGACAAGAGAGCACCTTCTGCTCGCTCGTCAGGTTGGCGTTCCTGCAATCGTTGTATTCATGAACAAGGCTGACCAGGTTGACGATGAAGAGCTGCTCGACCTCGTTGAGATGGACATCAGAGAGCTGCTTGACAAGTACGATTTCCCTGGCGATGAGACTCCTATCATCAGAGGTTCTGCACTTGCTGCTCTTGAAGCTCCGGACGATCTTAACGATCCTGCTTACAAGCCTATCCTTGACCTTATGGACGCTGTTGACAGCTTTATCCCAACACCTGACAGAAAGGCAGACCTGCCGTTCCTGATGCCTGTTGAGGACGTATTCACCATCACAGGCCGTGGTACAGTTGCTACCGGTAGAGTAGAAAGAGGTCAGCTCAAGACTGGTGAGGAAGTTGAGATCATCGGTCTTACAGAGGAAAGAGCTAAGACTGTTGTTACAGGTATCGAGATGTTCAGAAAGATCCT
>CAMMYU010000110.1:0-6359 GCA_946528545.1 uncultured Ruminococcus sp. | reverse complement strand
GACGCAAGTCAAGGAGAATTTGGGTAATATGACGGAAAGCTGGCAAGCAGATGATGTGCAGAGGCGTTAGCCGCGGGTCGTGCGGTGTTGACTTAAGCGTGCATTTTTGAAAGGAATGAAAAAAATGAAGAGATATGCATCAAAACTTATGGCATTTGTTATGGCATTGGGAAGCATGACTGTTTTCGGCGCTGCGGAAAGCCTTGCAGTACTAGCAGAGGAGCAGACCACGGCTTTGTATGCTGAGGAGGAGACAGTATTTGCAGATACTTTTGAGGATCCTGCTTCCTTAAATGAACACATTCCGATAAGCAGTTGTACTATAACGGCAGATTCGGACACCTTTGTTTATAACGGCAATAACCAATATTTACCGATAACTATCAAGGACGCTGACAAGACCCTTGTAAAGGGAACCGACTATACAATTGCCTATATAAACTGCCTGAATTCGGGAACGGCGACCATGATAATAAGAGGAAAGGGTAACTATACGGGCTATAAGAGTATCAAGTATACTATTGCCAAGGCTAAGCTTTCTGACTGCAAGGTCTCGGGACTTAGTGATTCATACAGCTACACGGGCTCTGCTATAGTTCCTAATGTTACACTTACCAATAATGCCGGCAAAAAGCTGGTAGAAAATAAAGACTATACAGTAAGTCTCAAAAACAATACTGCTGTCGGAACAGCAGCTATGACCTTCACAGGCAAGGGCAATTATACAGGTACCTTCAGCACCACCTTCCGTATAAAGAATAGTACTGCGACTCTTGCTAATGTGACCGGAATGACGGCAACCTCTGTCGGTACAAACACGGTGACTCTGAAGTGGAACAAGGTCAGCGGTGCTCAGGGATATGTGGTTTATCTCTACGACAAGGCAGACAGAAAATGGAAGAGATACCAAAAGACCACAACAACGGCAAACACTATCACAGTTACAGGTCTGAATGCAGGCGAGGCATACGCCTTTACTGCAAGAGCTTATGTTATGTCGGGAACTAAGGAGATACTCTCTCCGTCATTCACAAACTATAAACTTGCAACCTGTCCGGCAAAGGTGAACTTTACGATTACTGCAAAAGAGAAGGGCAAGGCTGTTCTTAACTGGAGCAAGGTGGCAGGTGCTACAAGCTATGCGATATATTATAAGCCGAACGGCGGCAGCTGGTCTAAGATAGCAACGGTAAACAACTCTACGACAAGCTATACATATACAAAAGTCAAAAGCGGCGACACAGGCTACATGACCGTAAGAGCATTCAAGAACTTTGAGGGCGTTATAAGAGGCGGCACATCTGTGTATACAAAAGCTATCTACAAATATCCTCTGGCTGCAAAGAAGCTTGATTCTGTGGGCTGGGACCTTTACAGCGCATACTGCGCATCTGCTTGTACATGGAAGGACCCAAACGGTGAGATTCCGAGAACTGCTGATGTTACTATGGAATGGTATGCTGAATACAGCTTTAAAAGAGGCTATGGCCACTGCTTCAATATGGCGGCTATGTTTGCCGAGATGGCAAAAACTCTCGGCTATGACTGCACAATGGTATGGGGCTATGTTCCTATGAGAGCAGGCGGCATGGGTATTCATTCATGGTGTGAGGTAAAGCTGAACGGCAAGGTTTATGTCTGCGACTCCGACTTCAAGGTAGATGCAGGTTTTGATTGCTATCTGAAAGAATACTATCACGGAACATGGAACCTTCAGAAGAAAGGGAACGTAAAAACCAACGGATAATCTTGGAGGATCGTAAATGAAAAAAACACTTTTGGCACTTATATTTGCATCGCTTATGCTTGCAGGCTGCGGAACCGATATAAAATCGAGCAGCAAGAAGGACGCTTCTTCATCAAAGCCCGAGTCCTCATCTGCTGCAGGATCTGAGTCCTCATCGGAAGCGGATGAAAGCTCCTCGCAGGCACAGACCACTACAACAACCACAAAAGCCGAGACAACTACTACCACAGCTGAGACCACTACCACTACAGAGGCGGTTACAGAAGCACAGCCTGTTGTTCAGCAGCAGGAGCCTGTTTATGAGGAGCCTGTGCAGCAGTGGACTGAGCCCGAGCCTGAACCGGAGCTTGAGCCGGAGCCTGAGCCCGTACCTCAGCAGCAGGAGCCTGTTCAGCAGGACGATGAGGGCTGCATCGGTGATGCGGAGATACTGTGGTGAGCAGGGAAAGGATAAAATATCTCAGCCGACTTAAATCCGCAGCTTGTCTGGCAGTGGTGATACTTCATACTTTAAGCATGGAGATAAGCGTTTCTGCCGACAAGAGTACTGCAAGGCTGATGTTTTCAATAATGGCGATGACTCTTTGGGCAGTACCGTGCTTTATAATGTCAACAGGAGCTCTTCTGCTTGATGAAAGCAGAGAGATCGGGCTTAAAAAACTGTTTTCAAAGCTTATTCTTCGTATGGCGCTGGCGCTGGTAATATTCACGTTTTTGTTCAAGTGCTTTGATGCCTTGCTGATAGACAAAAGCTTTGAATTTGGTGAGGTACTGAGTTTTACGGGAAAAAGCCTGATATATAACTACAGCTGGGAGCATATGTGGTATCTTTATCTGATGATAGCACTTTATCTGATGATGCCTGCATATAAGGCAGCGATAAAGGCGATGGACAATAAAACGCTGTACTATATTTTAGTGATGATGTTCGTTATGCTCTGTATTCTGCCAACGGTGAATACGCTGATCGTTGATGAAAACGGGCAGTCTGTACAGTTCAGGCTTGTTATTTACATCTCAAAGGTGTTTCCGCTGTTTCTGTTTGCAGGCTATGCTATAGAGAAGGAAAAGATAAGGGTACCGCTGTACATAAGCATACCTGCGGTTGTGCTGAGTTTGGCAGCTATGCCGATGCTTTCAAGCTACAGTTTTAATGAGGGTAACATGGCTCTTTACAGTGTTCTGAAAGAGTATCACTTCCCTGCGACAGCGATCTGTGCAGCGGCACTGTTTGCTCTGTTCAAGTACTTTGACAAGGCAGATCTGAAGCTTGCTGACAAATTTTTCGCACAGGTTGAGAAATGCTCCTTCGGGATATATCTTCTTCACATGGTGCTTCTGAAGCTTATCTTTTTCGTATGGAAATTTGACCCGTTCAATCACGGCGGGCTGATAACGGTATTTCTGACAGCACTTGCAGTGTTTATTGTGACGTTCATTATTGTACGGCTTCTGCGGTTTATACCGTTTGTAAACAAGGTGATATGAGAACAGACGAGGTATAGCTTGCGAGCGTTTCAAGTGCTTTAGGCCATGCCGACATAAAAGCTGCTGTCACCGCAGCCATATTTGATAAAAAAGCAAAGGTCCGGCGAACTATAAAAGCCGCCGGACCTTTGCTTTCTTATTTCTCTATTAGTTGAATGACAAAATATGAGGGCGGTAATACTGTGACTGATCAACAATAATATTCACAAGATTAAGGCAATACCGCACAACTCCTGTGCGTCAGATGCGACGTCGATGATCTGCGGCAGATAAAAAAGCGCCGACCGCACTGGCATACAGATATTGATATTTCCCTTGTACCTTGAGCTGAAATTCTGTCCGTTTTCTATCGCCTTGTTCAGCTCTGTCAGCACACTTCTTATTGTCACGATAAACTGCTCTCCTGCGGGAGTGAGCGTTGCACCCTTGCCCGAACGAGCGAATATCTCAAAGCCGATCTCGTCCTCTAACAGCTTGATCTGATAGGTCAGTGTAGGCTGGGAGATAAAGAGGTTTTCAGCCGCACGGTTGAAATTCTGCGTGCGAGCAAGCTCGGCGGCATAGGTAAGCTGCTTTGTGGTCATGGTATCACCTCAATTTAATTTTTCTATCGGTTATCGGATTTTTCTATCGGCTCGATGACCGATGAACAGCTTTCCGTTCTGTACGCACAGGCGAGATACTGTCAGGCTATGACCGATGCGGACATTGATACTATGCGTGAGCTGGTTTCCGAGGATATGACCTACACCCACATGAGCGGTATGACACAGACCCGTGAGGAATACTTTGCAGACATTGCCGACGGCAGCCTGCGGTACTTCACGGTCGGTATGGACAGCCCGACTGTCGAGGTCAGTGGTGATACCGCAAGTGTGACTTATACCTCGGTGCTGAATGCCAATGCCTACGGTGCAAGAGGAACATACCGCATGAAAGGCACGCATTACTACGAAAAGCGTGACGGTGAATGGATATCTGTCAATGCACCGAAATAAGGTGATATGATGAAACCGATAAAACTGATACCAACAGCAATCGCTTTATTTTTGTTAGGCGACTGCGGACAGTCCGGTACATCAATTACAAAAAGCAAAATCACCTCAGAGACAACCCCAAAAGCATCTGAAACAACAGCATATACCACCGAGCGAAATTCCGAAGAACCGACAGAACAGACTGCACCCACGCTTCTGTATATGGGGCTTGACGAGGCTGCCAAGTGTGCAGGGCTTGACGGTATGGCGATACAAGGGCAGACAGCGCAGGAATTCAACTCCGATACACAGCAGTCCGTCCATGACTGGCTTGACGGGCTCGGATTCTGATATGAAAATGATAATACAAACAGCCGCTGATATACTAATACAGCGGCTTTGCCTGCACACCTATGAATACAAGCTGACCGAGGGCGAAAACGGTCTGATGATAGCTGTCCGCTGCGTTCTGAATGACGGCAGGCGGATAAGATAAGCGGAGAGCAGACGATAAACATAGCTTACATGAAGAAATGCAGAAATAGCGACCGCATATTGATAACCAAACAATATGCGGTCTGCTTTTTACTGAAAGTATTTGTTTACGATATATTCCACTGCCTTATCCTGTTTTGGACAACTTTGGGTCAACAAAGTTATATGAAGTTGACTAAAGTTGAACAAATATGTTTTTGGCTATCTTTTCACAAACGCCTATTTTGCGACGCTTGAGCGAAATTACTAAACGTTTGTTTAGGATGCGAAATGCGGGTGTTTTAAGGACAAGCAATGGACAAACGCAGTTTGCGGGCAAAGAAAAAAGCCCGTAAACTGCGTGTTTACGGACTCTGCTCTGGTCGAGGTGACGGGACTTGAACCCACGGCCTCTGCGTCCCGAACGCAGCGCTCTACCAAACTGAGCCACACCTCGTTAAACTTAACTATGATATTATATCACTTTATTATCCGTTTGTCAAGCTATGTTTTTCAATTTTACGATTTCTTCAAAATCTTATTTAAATATTATGACACTCACTCTATTGACAAGAAGGTCAAAAAAGTATATAATATCAGTATAGTTTTTAAGGAGGTTTATTTATGACTACAGATAAAAGAAAAGTCGTGCTGATTGGCACAGGTATGGTTGGTATGAGTTTTGCTTACTCGCTCGTTAATCAGGGTGCAATATGCAATGAGCTCGTTCTCATTGACCTGAATAAGAAAAGGGCTCAGGGCGAGGCTATGGACCTCAATCACGGTCTGGCCTTCGCTAAGTCGAATATGCGTATCTACGCAGGCGAGTACAGCGACTGCAAGGACGCTGACATTGTTGTTATCGCCGCAGGTGTCGCTCAGAAAGACGGAGAGACAAGGCTCGATCTCCTCAAGAGAAACACTGAGGTCTTCCGTTCTATTATCACACCCGTTGTTAAGTCAGGCTTTGACGGTATCTTTGTTGTTGCTACCAACCCTGTTGATATTATGACCAGAGTTACCTATGAGCTCTCACGCTTTGGTGCAGGCAGAGTTATCGGAACAGGTACTTCGCTTGATACAGCAAGACTTCGTTACCTGCTTGGTGAGTACTTCACTGTTGACCCGAAGAACATTCACGCATACGTTATCGGCGAGCACGGCGACAGCGAGTTCGTTCCGCTGTCTCAGGTGATGCTTGCCACAAAGAAGGTTTCCGAAATTCTTGAATCCAACAAAAACTACTGCGTTGACGATATGAAGAAAATCGAAGAAGAGGTACGCACTGCCGCTTATAAGATTATTGAGGCTAAACAGGCTACCTACTACGGAATCGGTATCGCACTCACAAGAATAGTCAAGGCTATCCTTGGGGACGAGAACAGCGTGGTGACTGTTTCTGCTAAGCTCTGCGGTGAGTACGGAAGAAAAGATGTGTTCATCGGCGTGCCTACTATCATCGGAAGAAACGGTGTCAAGGAGATACTTGAGCTTAACCTCTCCGAAGATGAAATGCAGAAGTTCAACAACTCAGTTGATGTTCTCAGCGAGGCATTTGACAGCCTGAGCGTATAATCCGAAAAAGCAGAAAAAGAGTCGGCACAGCCGACTCTTTCAGTCTGTCGATAAACTCAAAAATAGTGCAGAATCAGCCCTCGGCGTGGCAGGGAAAA
>CAMMYU010000109.1:0-2723 GCA_946528545.1 uncultured Ruminococcus sp. | reverse complement strand
CGCCAAAGTCCTGCATTATCTGTCTGCACATACCCACTATGGACTTCGCCTTTGTTTTGTATAAGCCGCAGGGCTTGACTATCTCGGCGATCTCGTCTACATCTGCATTTGCAAAGTCCTCGATAGACTTGTACCTTGCAAAAAGCTCTTTGGTCACGATATTCACACGTGCATCGGTGCATTGTGCGGACAAGCGTCCCGCTATCATCAGCTCGTGTGGTTTTTCATATGTAAGCGAGCAAAGCGCATCGGGATAAACCTGCTCAAGCCGCCTGATTATCTCAGCGGTCAACTCGTTTTTATTCATGCTGTCACGCCCTTTTTTATGAATAATCCGATTTTATGATATCATTATACACTTTTTTTGCAGTTTCGTCAACGGCGGTTTTCTTTCATTTTTGCAGGCTAATGCAGGCAATAATGCAACTGTTTTTTGCAAATCCGCCAAAACAGACATATTTCAGCTGTGTATTTTCGTGTTATGTATAAAATTTTGAAATTTTCACGATTTGCTCTTGCAAAATTCAAAGCCGTATGTTATAATAGTCCTATCGTAATAAAATGTCCGGATAAGATGGCTCGGACGGGTTTACGCAATAATTTAAGATGGGAGTTTTTAAGATGGCATTGAAAAACGAGTACCTTCAGAAAGTGTACGAGAACGTTGAGAAGAGAAACCCCGGAGAGAAAGAGTTCCTCCAGGCAGTTTATGAGGTTCTTGAGAGCCTTGTTCCTGTAGCAGACAAGAGACAGGATCTTATTGATGCAGGCGTTTTCGACAGGATCGTTGAGCCTGAGAGACAGGTAATGTTCAGAGTTCCTTGGGTTGACGACAACGGCAAGGTACAGGTAAACAGAGGTTTCAGAGTACAGTTCAACTCAGCTATCGGTCCTTACAAGGGCGGTCTGAGATTCCACCCGACAGTATGTGCATCTGTTATCAAGTTCCTTGGTTTTGAGCAGATTTTCAAGAACAGCCTTACAAGCCTTCCTATGGGCGGCGGCAAGGGCGGTTCCGACTTTGACCCACAGGGCAAGTCCGACGCTGAGGTTATGAGATTCTGCCAGAGCTTTATGACAGAGCTTTGCAAGCACATCGGTGCTGACACAGACGTTCCTGCAGGTGACATCGGTGTAGGCGCAAGAGAGATCGGCTACCTGTTCGGTCAGTACAAGAGACTCAGAAACGAGTTCGTAGGCGTTCTCACAGGTAAGGGTATGCAGTACGGCGGATCACTTATCAGACCTGAGGCAACAGGCTTCGGTGCTGTTTACTACACTGTTGAGATGCTCGAGCACTTCGGCGACAGCATCAAGGGCAAGACCTTTGCAGTATCAGGCTTCGGTAACGTTGCTTGGGGTACTATCAAGAAGGTTAACGAGCTTGGCGGTAAGGTAGTTACTATTTCCGGTCCTGACGGTTACATCTATGATGAGGCCGGTATCACAGGCGAAAAGGTTGATTACCTGCTGGAGATGAGAGCTTCATGCAGAAACAGAGCTCAGGATTACGCTGATAAGTTCGGTGTTCCTTTCTTTGCAGGCAAGAAGCCTTGGGAGCAGAAGGTCGACATCGTAATGCCTTGCGCTACTCAGAACGAGGTAACTCTTGAGGACGCTAAGAACATCATCGCTAACGGCGTTAAGTACTATGTTGAGGTTTCAAATATGCCTACAACTGCTGAGGCAGTAACATACCTCAGAGAGAACGGCGCAGTTGTTTGTCCTTCGAAGGCAGTAAACGCAGGCGGCGTTGCAGTTTCAGGTCTTGAGATGAGCCAGAACTCCATGAGATACAACTGGACAGCTGAAGAGGTTGACGCTAAGCTGCACCAGATCATGAAGAACATCTTCTCCGCTTCCGTAGAGGCTGCTCACGAGTACGGTCTTGGTGATGACCTCATCGCAGGCGCAAACATCGCAGGCTTCCTGAAGGTAGCTGAGGCTATGAAGGCTCAGGGCGTTGTTTAATAAAAACTTCTATCTATAATATAAGAGACTGCCGTAAAAAGCAGTCTCTTTTTTGTTGCAAATCTGCTGAAAATATGTTATAATGCTTTCAGCAAGGAGATGATACCCATGAACATCATCGGACATTTCAAAACAATCACCACCCACCGCCATGCCGTTATCAGAAACTGCTTCAAGGCCGGTATCGGCTTTCAGGGGCTTTTCCACGACCTATCAAAGTATATGCCCAGCGAGTTTTTCTACGGCTGCAAATTCTATCAGGGCACTCGCTCCCCCAACGAGGGCGAACGTGAGGATCACGGCTTTTCCTATGCGTGGATGCACCACAAGGGCAGAAACAAACACCACTTTGAATACTGGACAGATTATAACCCCACAACAAGGAAAATGGAGCCTGTCAAGATGCCCCTTCGCTACGTCAAGGAGATGTTCTGCGACAGAGTTGCGGCAAGCAAGATATACATGAAAGAAAGCTACACCGATGCAAGTCCGCTTGAGTATTACAGCAGGGCAAAGGGCATCAGGGTCATCCACCCCGAAACTGCGGCGCTTATCGAAAAGCTGCTGACTATGCTTGCACAAAAGGGCGAGGACAGGACGTTTGCTTACATCAGGCGGCTGAAAAAATACTGATAAAATAATAGGGGATAAAAAATGAACAAAACAATAGCAAAAGTCGGCTCGGCGGCAGTTACGGTGACAGTATTTCTGTTCGCACTGTTTCTGCTTGTCGACTATTCTTTGGGCAGTTA
>CAMMYU010000108.1:0-9161 GCA_946528545.1 uncultured Ruminococcus sp. | reverse complement strand
CTCATCCGCTACTTCTGCAAGCCTTGTAAACCTACTAAGGCCAACGGCGGCCGCACGCGTAACCTGCCGCAGCATGAGCCCGAGAAGTGGAAGATCTTCAAGGACTACTGTATGCAGGACGTCTATTCAGAAAACAGTATATGGCGTATACTGTCAGCCTTCCCCGTCAGTGATGATGTACAGAGGCAATGGGAACTTGATATGAGGATCAACGCTTACGGCGTTAATCTTGACAGGGATCTCATCGAGGGCGCTCTCCACTGCAACGCTTGTATTACTGATGAGCTTATGGCCGAAGCTACAAAGCTTACGGGTCTCAGAAATCCAAAGTCGGTATCTCAGCTTAAGAAGTGGCTTACTAAGGAGCTGTCTGAGGACATCGACACACTTAGTAAAGCTAAAGTCGCAGAATTACTTGACCGTGACTTACCAAGCTCTGACGTGAACCGAGTGCTTGAGATCAGACGCGAGCTCGGCAAGTCTTCAGTAAGTAAATATGAGGCTATGGAGACGTGCATTTGCAGTGACGGAAGGGCGCGGGGTCTCCTCCAGTTCTACGGTGGTAATCGCACCGGACGCTGGGCAGGGCGGCTCATACAGGTTCAGAACCTTCCTCGAAACTATATGGATACCTTAGATACGGCCAGGGACCTTGTAAAAAATAAGAATACGGCCGCAATAAAGCTCATTTATGGTAATGTGCCTGATACACTGTCACAGCTGATCAGAACAGCATTCATCCCGTCTGAGGGCAACAAATTCGTTGTGGCGGACTTCTCAGCCATTGAGGCAAGAGTTATAGCATGGCTCGCAGGAGAGCAGTGGAGACTTGAGGTATTTAACACTCACGGTAAGATCTATGAGGCTTCTGCATCAAGTATGTTCGGCGTCCCTATCGAGAAGATCAAGAAGGGCAACCCTGAGTATTCGCTCCGCGCTAAGGGCAAAGTCGCCGAGCTCGCTCTCGGCTACCAGGGCAGCGCGGGTGCTCTTATTAACATGGGCGCACTTGATATGGGGCTCTCTGAGGACGAGCTTCCCGATATCGTACAGCGTTGGCGTAAGGCTAATCCGAGAATAAGAGATCTCTGGTACACCTGCGAGAATGCTGCGCTTGAGGTAATGGCAACAGGTCAGAGAGTCGGCATTAATCAGAACATCATATTTGCAAGAGAATATGACTGCGGTGCAGGGCTTGACTTTTTTACAGTGCAGCTCCCGAGTGGCCGCAAGCTCTTTTATCCGCACCCTTTCCTTGCTGAGAATGACCTCGGTAAACAGGCGCTGCACTACTACGGCGTCAATCAGAAAACGGGCAAATGGGGCGTCATTGCTACCTACGGCGGTAAACTCACAGAGAATATAGTGCAGGCGGTAGCCCGAGACTGTCTTGCTGTAACTCTTGAAAGGCTCGATGCAGCAGGATTGCAAGTAGTTATGCACATACATGACGAGGCGGTCATAGACTGCGGCCGAGACCAGGTAAGCGTCGACGCTGCGTGTGACCTTATGGGCACTCCGATACCGTGGGCACCGGGGCTCCCACTCAAGGCAGCAGGCTTTGAGAGCAACTACTACATGAAAGACTAACCTCTAAGGGAGGCAGAAAAATGCAATACGATAGAAAAATAGTAATAACAACGGGCGTGAGCCGTAAGGCGTCAACGTGGAAGGCACAGGCGCTTTTATGGTCCGAGCTGGTAACAAAGCTCGCGTCGCCCGTTAGAGGCACGGAAACGCTAAAACATTACCTGCAGCTCCCGAAGGCAAAGCAGGACGAGCTTAAGGACGTCGGCGGCTTTGTGGGCGGTACATTCAACGGTGAGAAAAGAAAAGCGGACAAAGTGACAGGCCGCGATCTGATTACACTTGATATGGACAGTATACCCGCGGAACAGACTAACACTGTTCTGCAGAGGATCTCATCGCTAAACTGTGGATACTGTGTGTACTCTACGCGAAAGCATGAGCCCGCACGTCCGAGGCTCAGAGGCGTTTTCCCTCTTGACAGGAGCTGCACCCCAGATGAGTATGAGCCGATCGCAAGGAAGCTCGCTGAGCTGATAGGCATTGATCTCTGCGATCCGACCACCTTCCAGGCTTCACGCCTGATGTACTGGCCGTCAGCTTCGTCCGATAGCCAGTATGTATACGCATGGGAGGATAAGCCGTTTCTGTCAGTTGATGGTATGTTGGCACTCTATGGAGACTGGCATGATATAGCACAGTGGCCTGATGTGCCTAACGCGCCTCAGCTGCGTAAGAAGCTCGCAGCGAAGCAGGGAGATCCTACTGAGAAAGCGGGTATCGTCGGAGCGTTCTGCCGCATCTATGACATATATGCAGCTATGGACAAGTTCCTTCCCGGGGTCTATACAGAAACCGCTCAGAGCGACCGATACACCTATGCAGGCGGCTCTACCACAGGCGGTGCGGTTATTTACGACGACGGCAAGTTCTTATACAGTAATCACGCTACGGATCCCGCAGGTGGAAAACTCTGCAATGCGTTCGACCTCGTAAGGCTTCATAAGTTTTCCGACACGGATGCGGAGGCGAAGGAAGGCACTCCAACAGTTAAGCTGCCGAGCTACGCTGCTATGTGCGAGCTCGCGGCATCCGACAACGCAGTAACAACCCTTCTGACAAAGGAGCGCAGGGGCAAGGCAGCAGCTGAGTTCTCTATGCCCCTGCCTGAGACCGCAGCTCAGACTGCGGCCGACACTAATGTCGATGACAACTGGGAGTCAAAGCTCGCAGTTACATCAACGGGCTTGCTGCAGAAGACTATTGATAACGTACTCATTATACTTGAAAATGATCCACTTCTGAAGAATAAGTTTGCGTTCGATGATTTTTCTAACCGCGTGCTTATCAAGGACGCCGTACCGTGGGATCTCAGACAGAAGCAGCGTGACTGGTCAGACAACGACGATGCCGGCATAAGACACTATCTCGAAAGAGCTTACGGTATAACAGGTATCAACAAAATAACAGATGCCTGCACTCTCTGCTTCCGCAGACATAGCTTCAATGCTGTGCAGGACTGGCTCAGATCTCTCCCACCGTGGGACAGCATACCAAGGCTCGATACCATTTTTATTGATTACCTGGGCGCCGCGGATACTCCGTACACCAGGGCTGTAGCAAGGAAGTCCTTTACTGCTGCCGTGGCCAGAGCTATGATCCCCGGCGTAAAGTATGACACCATGCCTATCCTATCAGGACCTCAGGGCATAGGTAAATCGACACTGCTCAAGATAATGGCGGGCAACTGGTTCAACGACAGCCTCGACAGCTTCGACGGTAAGGAAGCCTGCGAGATGATACAGGGCAGCTGGATCATAGAGCTCGGTGAGCTCAACGGCCTCAGTAAGTCCGAGAGCGGCCAGGTCAAGCAGTTCTTAAGCAAGGCAGATGATATTTATAGAGAACCATACGGCAGGCGCACAGGACGTTATCCGAGGCGCTGCGTGTTCTTCGGCACCTCTAATGAGAAAGAGTACCTCAAGGACAGCACCGGCGGTCGTCGCTTCTGGCCGATAGATTGCATGGCCAAAGCTCCTACGAAATCTGTGTTCACAGAGCTTGAGCTCGAAGCACCTCAGATCTGGGCGGAAGCCTATGTCAGATGGCAGGTCGGGGAAAAGCTTTACCTTGAGGGCGCAGCTGCGGCCGCTGCCTTAGTGGAGCAGGAGTCCCACAGAGAAGCAAATGCAAAGGAAGGTATCGTCCGCGAATTCATTGAAAGGAAGATACCGGCAGACTGGAGTAAACGCAGTATATCAGAACGTAAAGTATACTGGTCAAATGAGTTTGGCCGCAAAGATGACAAAAACCTTATCGAGCGTACAAGAGTATGCGCGCTTGAAATATGGGTTGAGTGCTTCGGCGGCGACGTAAAGTACATGAAGAAATCAGACGCCCGTGAGCTAAACGACATACTATCAAGAATGGAAGGCTGGAAGAGAGCTGAGAAGACACAATGGTTTAGTGGCTATGGGGCTCAGAGAGGTTACGAAAAGGCCTAACATTCTACTCTAACATTCTCAAAAAAGCCGCGGAGAATGTTAGGTTTTTACTAAAAATGCTAACATTCGGAATGTTAGGAATGTTAGGTTTTTGTTAGGGCGCAAAGTTAAGAATATCGGGTTAAACGGCATAATCTAACATTCTAACATTTTTATATATATAAGTATTAAAAGATAGAGTATATAGGGGCATAGTAACCCTATAAACCCTATAATACGATATACTGTATTACGCGTTATAAGGAGGCTAAAAAATGGAGAAAATGAGCTGCACAAAGTGGTTGTGCGATTTTCTCGAAAAGACAGGAAGATTGCAGCCAAGAAGGACGATAAGAGCTGAAGCCTTAAAAGCAGGCTTCGGACAAAACGAGTTAAAGGCTGCGAGAAAAAACCTCGGCATCATACTGGAGCCAAAATTTATGGTAAACAAGGCAACAGGAGAACTTGAAGATTACTGGAGGGCGCCATAATGGAAAGCGAAAAAGTCACTGAGGCTTACCTCAGGGATGAAATAAAGAAGCTGGGAGGAAAGGCGTATAAGTTTGTCTCGCCCGGCGAGACAGGAGTGCCGGACAGGCTTTGCATTCTCCCAGGAGGGAAAGTGTTCTTTGTAGAGACGAAATCCGAAGGAAAGAAAAGCACGCCGAAGCAGCGGCAGCAGCAGAAACGCCTGAGGGATCTCGGCTGCCGCGTTTACGCAGATGTGGATACCAAGGCAAAGGTCAGGGAGGTGATAAGAGATGCAATTCACGCCACATAACTATCAGACCTACTGCATCAACAGGATCATCACAGATCCTGCGGTAGGGCTGCTGCTGGATATGGGCTTGGGCAAGACTGTAATAACACTAACGGCCATTAACGACCTGAAGTATAATCGCTTCATGATAAACCGGGCTTTAGTCATCGCGCCTAAGAAGGTCGCAGAAGCAACATGGAGCAGCGAAGCTCAGAAGTGGGATCACCTCAAGCACCTGAGGATCTCAAAGGTTCTCGGTACAGCTGCGCAGAGGATCAGAGCTGTGAACACACCTGCGGACATCTATGTTATCAACCGTGAGAATGTGCAATGGCTTGTAGATCACTACAGAAATGACTGGAAGTTCGACATGGTTGTCGCCGATGAGCTGAGCAGTTTCAAGAACCCGCAGGCTAAAAGGTTCAAGTGTCTCACCTGGGTAAGACCTCACATCAGCAAGTTTGTCGGGCTCACCGGCACGCCTGCTCCTAACGGCCTTATGGATCTCTGGGCGCAGATCTATCTGCTTGACAGCGGAGAACGTCTCGGCAAGAGCATCACGGCATACCGCAGAGCTTACTTCAACGAGAATACCCACGGCGGCAACTTCTCCACCTTCGATGAGCGCCCGGGAGCTGAGCAGCTGATAAAGCAGAAGATCTCAGATATATGCGTGAGCATGAAGGCCGAGGACTATATCGAGCTTCCTGAGAGGCAGGACATCATCGTCCCGGTAGAGTTGGATCCGAAGGCGAGGAAGCTGTACGACCAGTTCGAGCATGATATGTTCCTTGAAGTCGACGAGGAGACTCTTGACGCAGGCACCGCAGCGGTCCTGACAAATAAGCTGCTGCAAATGGCAGGCGGAGCTGCGTACACCCCTGCTGGTACGCCGGTGGAAGTACACAGCTGCAAGACCGAAGCATTCATGGAGCTCATCGAAGCAGCCCAGGGGCAGCCCGTACTGGTATTCTACAACTTCAGACATGAGCTGCAGCGTATATCGCAGCTGCTGCAGAAGGCAAAAGTAAACTTCGGCGAGCTTAAGACGCCCGAGGACATAGACCGTTGGAACCGACGCGAGCTGAGTGTGCTGCTTGCGCACCCTGCATCGGCTGCATACGGACTTAACCTTCAGGCAGGCGGCAGCCACATCATCTGGTTCGGTCTTAACTGGTCCCTGGAGCTTTACCAGCAGGCAAATGCGAGACTGTACAGGCAAGGACAACGGGACAGGGTCATCATACATCACCTTATCGTCAAGGACAGTGCAGACGAGATGGTAATGGCTTCCCTGCAAGACAAGGACGCGACGCAGGAAAGTCTGCTGGCGGCGCTTAAGGCAAGGATCAAGGGAGTGAAGGGAAAATGATTGTAGAAATGATTATGGGCGAGGATAGGAGCCTGACTATGGATACAGACAAGTTCCTCAATAAAGCCCGTATCACAGTTCGTGAAGTAAGGATCCTCGCAAAACTTGCCACTGCGTCAGATCTGATCTACGGCACCAATGCCGTGGAAGTGTGGAAGTCCGCAATCGGTGAGCGCGTCGAGCTATGTGTCTACGGAATGAAGCAGCAGGATGCACTCAGGCACACAGCGCTTGAGCGCGGAGATCATAAGGCGCATAAAGCCGCTATCGACAAATTGAAAAAGGTCGACAGTAAACGGCGTAAATACATGAAGTTTATTACGATTTTTGAGGAGGGCAAATAATGAGCGATACTGACATGCTGCACATGGCGGCAATGGAAAAAGAGAACATGGAGCTGTGGAAGCTCCTACAGGAGACGCGTCCTGTTCTGAGAGCGGCGTTCTTCGCGAACTATAAGGACCAGAACAAGGCGAATGACCTGTACGATAAGATAGTCAAAAAGGTCGGAAAGGAGTAGGGAGATGGCTGATAATAGGAAATGCAAAGATTGCGGGTTCTGCAAATGCTATGGTAGGCAACACGGAAAGTTTTCAAGTACTGGGAAAAGCCGCAAAACTTATCATTGCACGCACCAAAATGTTCACGAATGCACAGGAAATGATTTTGTAGGCTTCGGCGATACCACATTGGATAGCCCACTACAGCTAAAGACAACCAAAAGATGGTGCCCGTTGATAGGTAAACGGCGAAAGTAGCTAACGAGGAGGGCGACGAGAATGTTCGTTAAGGGAAGATGGTTTACAGAGCCGGAGATAATTGCTTATGTCAATGAGCTTGAAGCAAGCAGAGCTGAGTCGATAAAGCTTCTTGGAAGTGCAATGAATGACGTGCAGCGCCTCGGGTATGGAGACTGCGCGAGCTGCAGATATGCAGGCCAGTGCAGTGAGGGCGAGTGCAGATATGAATGGCGCCATCAGGCAGAGGCTGAGAAACTTATCGGCAAGGAGGCGAAAGTATGCCGGGGATAATAATCCCGATAATCATAACATTAGTGTCGGCGGCAGTTATCGTACACTGCGCTGAAAACAAGGGGTACGTCTCAGACGAGGAATGGAGGAAAGATGAGATGACAGATAAACAAAGAGTTACCGCAAAATGGTTGAACAGAGCTTTTGAAGCAAACATAAAACTGAAAGCATTAAGAGCGTACAGGCATTCCATAGCAGGATCCGTAGGGCTTAAAGGCGTAAAATACGGCGGCAGCACCGGCGGCGAAAGTAATGAAAATGCAATGGAGCTCGCACTTGCCGAATACTGCGATGAGCTTGCTGATATAGACAAGGAGATCAATGCGCAGGTACTTAGGGTCCGCGAGCTTGACGAAGAAATAAGGGGTGGTATTAGGAGACTTCATGACAGCAGGCTTGAGTCAATATTGATCTATCGTCACCTCGCCTGTATTGAACCGGGCAAAGCAGCGAAGGCGATCGGGTACTCATCAAGGCACGAAAGACGACTTTACAGTGAGGCACTCGAAAAGATGTCCGCCTATGTCCGCTGATGTCCGCTGATGTCCGCTTTTTCCTATTGACGTCCGCTGTCAAGTATGCTATACTGTATTCGTAGAAGTTTGCAAAAAGGCGATCACTGTACGCATTTTTCATGTCTTGTCTTTCAATGGTTCCGTGATCGCGGGGCCCCTTCTATAGGAAATGGCTTTATGTTTCCCAGATCGTCCCGAATGCTGTTGTCTCCGGCATTCGGACGCCCCTTCTCTGATACGACGGCGAAGTTAATGCCGTCAGGGTCAACAGCAGGTTCGAGTCCTGCATCAGAGGCCAAGACCTCTTTGGTCGAACAAACCACCGTTCAAAGAACAAAAATACCGTCTCAACTGAGGCGGTATTTTTGTTATACAGAAGGGAGGCGATGAGATGAAACTCACAGAAAAACAGAAGAGGTTCTGCGAGGAGTACCTCGTCGACCTCAACGCAACGCAGGCGGCAGCAAGAGCCGGATACAAAGACCCGAACATAGGCCGCCAGCTTATTACGAAAAATAACGTTTCGCAATATATCGAGAAATTACGCAAAGAACAGGCAAAACGCACGGGAATATCTGCGGACAAAGTTATTAATGAACTGGCCGCAATAGCGTTCTCAGATCGCACGGAGCTCGCGAAAGTGGACGACTACGGCGTCGTTAGGCTTACTCCCACTGATAGGCTCAGCACCGAAGCAAAAAAGACTATATCGGGTATTAAAGAGGGCAAATACGGTACCGAGGTCAGCTCCTACGATAAGCTCAGAGCACTTGAATTGCTCGGTAAGCATTTCGGGCTGTTCACCGAGCAGATGACAGCTGCAGGTGAGCAGGAGCTTCCTAAGCTATTCAAGGCTCTTGAGGAAGGCGACGACGAAAGCATAGAGCCTGAGCCAGAGGAGAGCAGCGAATGACATTTGAGAAGCTTTCTAAGAAGCAGCGTAAAATATTCAAATGGCCGTATAAGTCAGACAGCTATGCTTTAATCTGCGACGGATCCGTCCGTTCCGGAAAGACTGCTGCGATGACGTGCAGCTTCGTCCACTGGGCGATGAAATGCTTCACCGATATGAATTTCGGCATCTGTGGAAATACTGTACAGGCGGCAGAGAGGAATATTGTCAATACTATTCAGCAAATGACTGACGTTACATATTACTACCACGTTAAGTACAATAGCAGCAAGCACATTCTTGTTGTATCAGGCGGCGGCCATGCTAACTATTTCTACATATTCGGAGGAAAGGACGAGGGCAGCTACAAGCTGATCCAGGGTCTCACTCTCGCAGGCGTATTATTTGATGAAGTAGCTCTGCAACCTGAGAGCTTTGTTGATCAGGCTATCGCAAGAACATTGTCGGTAAGCGATGCAAGAATCTGGTTCAACTGCAATCCCGACGGTCCTGAGCACTGGTTTAATACGCAGTGGATACGTAAGGCTGCTGAAAAGCACGCCGAACGCGTCCACTTTACC
>CAMMYU010000107.1:0-12867 GCA_946528545.1 uncultured Ruminococcus sp. | reverse complement strand
CCAAGCCCTGTGCCGCCCTTTGCACGGCTGCGGCTCTTGTCGATGCGGTAAAATCGCTCGAATATACGGGGGATACTCTCCTGCGGTATGCCGAGCCCTGTATCGGTCACGGTCAGCTTTTTGTCAGCGGTCTCTATTTCTATATTGCCGTTCTCACGGTTATATTTGATCGCATTATCCACAAGGTTGTAGACAAGCTCGGTGATCTCCGTCCTGCTGCCTGTGATGACTGTGCTTTCTCCGCTGACTGTCATTCTGATACCACGTTTTTCTGCCTGCTGTGAAAGACGTTCTTTGCAGTCCTCGGCAACGGCTTTAATGTCCACCTCATCATCAAGGGGCGTGTCACCGATACTGTCAAGCTCGGAAAGCCGCAGTATATCACTGATAAGCGCAAGCATACGGTCAGACTCTTTTCTGATCTTGCCTGCAAACTTCACGCTGTCCTCGCCCTTTGCCATTCCCGACTCGATAAGTTCGGCATAGCCCGAAATGGAAGTCAGCGGTGTTTTCAGCTCGTGTGAAACATTTGCCGTAAACTCCTGCCGCATCTCGCTTTGTGCATTTCTGGCATTGCGTATCTCCTCCACAAGGGGAATGACTTCGGGGTAAATGCCGCTTTCTTCAGGCGGCGAGTTTGTCCTGATAAGCTCAGGTATTTTGCGAAAAGGCGCTATCAGATTGTTCGTCAGCTTCACAGACACAAGCAGTGAAACAATAATGATGCCTAACACAATTATCAGTATGATAACGAGGGAACGCTCAAACAGTGAAAAGATAGAATCTGCCTGAATGGAAACCCTAAGTATATTTCCGTCACTAAGGCGAAGGGCATAGTAATAGTCCTCTGTGCCTATGGTGTCGGAGAAACGTGTGTCTGTACCGGTTCCGTTTTCGATAGCCGATTTTATTTCAGGGCGGTCAAGATGGTTTGGCATTTCCTGCGGGTCGCCGCTGCTCTCAAACAGGACAGTACCGTCTTTTTCGATAAGTGTTATACGGAAATCCTCTCCTGAGAAGCGGTCAAGCTCGGTAATCGGATCACCGCTGTTATAGCACTGCGCCACCAGATGACATTCATGTGCAAGGTTTTCCTCGACCTCCTTGCGGAAGAAATGATAGTAGGAAACGGTCGTGATAAGTATACCGATAATCGCCGTTACAACGCCCATATAAAACAGGTGCAGATTGACCTTTCTCTCCATATCATTCGTCCTTATCCAGCTTGTAGCCTACGTTTCTGACAGTCTTAATGTATTTGCCGTATTCGCCGAGCTTGCCTCTCAGAGTACGGATATGAACATCAAGGGTGCGTCCTGTGCTTTCCTGTCCCCATATCGTATCAATGAGATAGTCACGGGTAAAAGCCTTTCCCGGACTTTTTATAAGGGTTTTCAGCAGTTCAAATTCCTTGTAGGTAAGCTCTGTCTGTCTGCCTGATATGAACACCTTTCGGGTATCCTCGTTCAGCAGTATTTCTGCAAAACGGTATTCATTACTCTGATTTTTCCCTCTCAGCCTTGCCTTCACACGGCTGACAAGCTCCATAACACCAAATGGCTTGCACAAATAATCATCGGCACCGAGGTCAAGCCCTTTCACACGGTCAAGCTCGGTTGTCTTTGCCGAGATAATAATGACGGGTATATTTTCCGTCATTGGGTCATCACGCAGTTTTTTAAGTATTGTCAGACCGTCGTCGCCCGGCAGCATAATGTCAAGCAGAATAAGGTCGGGAACAGCTTTGGTTATCGCATTATAAAAATCTTTGGAGCTTGCAAAGCATTCGGTATCATAGCCGCTGTTTTTCATTGCGAACGCTTCAAGCTCACGGATATTATCATCATCTTCAACGATGTATATTAGCATATAATCACACTCCTGATACTATCATTATAGCAGGTCAATGTTAATTTGAACAGTACCGAAAGGTTAAACCAATGTTAAATAGGCTTAAATACGTTTTGTTAAGGCAACACCGCACAACCCGCGGCTGACGCCTCTACACGGTGTTACATTTAGAAAAAACGGAGGTATCGTAAAATGAAAGACGAAATGCTTACTTTGACTGCTGAATGGGACAAGACCTTCCCGAAATCCGACGGTGAAAGCGGCAGACAGCCCGACAAGAAAAATGATCGCAAGTGATAACAGCATAAAAATACCTCCAACAAAACAAAAAAGCCGACAACTATTGCGTAAATCGCAGAAGTCATCAGCTTATGATAAGCGGTTTCGGTTTCCCGTGGGAGAGCATCATTCCCGTATGAAATTTTCTGTTATTATTAATCACCGCAAAAGGGATTTGTCAATAGCAGTTTTCATATTGCACCTCACTTTTCAGCCTTGATGTTCTCTTTAGCGGTCTGTGTGCCTTCGGGCGAGGTATCTGCATTTCGTACCAGCCGCCGCCCCTGTAAACATGGCGAGTGCCGCCCTCAACAAGGATAAAGCCGTCATTTACAGAGCCCGATGACACTGTGCTGCTTTGTTCAAAGCTATGGTTCTGAGCGCTCTGAGCTGTATTGCGCTTTGCCACAGGAGCATTGTTCCAGCCCTCAGAGGAGAAGCCTGTGCCGCTGCTGCTTTCTCTGAGAGCAAAGAACATCACCACACCTATAACAATCGCACAGCCGAGCCATATCATCGGCTTTGCCGAGAATCCCCTGCCCTTTTGTGTAAGCTCCGAGAGAGTGTATCCCACAAGCACAAAGAAGAGAAGCATAGCAAGGTTTTGCAGTATGATGAGCCATTTTGCCGTACTGTAGTCAAGGAATGCGAAGTGCGTTCTGAAAAAGATGTAGTTTACTATATCGCTCTTTATAAACAGCCACAGACCCACACCCGAAGCACCTGTCAGTGCTGCATAGAAGATTATCCTGCCTGTGCCTTTGAGCTTTGCAGTCATAGCTTTAAGGTGCAGTCCGACATGGATACCCATAAGGATAAACGACCAGTGCGACATAGCAAGGTGAAGCTCTCTTGCGGTCATCACATTGATAAGACCGTACATAAACGGCACTGCGTGACCGCTCATTGACATTCCGCTGAGAGCTGTCAATGCTATTGATACAAGCATCAGCGAGTTCACTGCCGTCATAGTAATGCGGTAGGGCGAATACTTCCCCTTGAACACCGTTTTATACCATTTGCGGTTAAGTATATGATGAAGTATCAGCGTTACCGTCATGCCTATACCCAGCCATTCGTGCAGCACATCGCCTGTCACCTGAAAAGCCATTAAAAACAGCAAAAGGACTGTCAGCACCGCATCTACTATCCTTTTTATCATGTTTGTAGTCTTTGCCTGCATGGCAGTCCCTCACTTTCGTTTATTTCATTTCCTTTTCCCAGGAGCGCATCAGCCGTCAGACTGCCGCCGAAGGTTCAGTCGTTGCCCCAAGTGTCCATGTGGGCTTATCGCCGTTCATAGCACCAACGATCGTCACAGGTGTGGGGTAAAGTGCCAGCTTTGTATCAATGCTTTTTTCATAAATATCACTCCTGCAGTCTATTCTGACATCGTGTCATTATAGACATTATAGCACCATTCTGACACAGCGTCAATATATATTTCCAAAATTTATGATTTTTGGCGTTATCAACAAATCAAAAGAGTTGTAATAGGGCACATTAAACAGAAGGGTATGCCTTGAAAGTGTCTGACGCCCTGATAACTTTACAGCCTAAAAAAACAGACAAGGCTTACTGAACTGTCTGTTTGATTCCCGTACAGATCACAAAAATCATCGGCATCACTGTTCAGCAGAAGCACAACTTTGACAGCGAAACAACGTACTATACCGTATCCGCCATTCAGACCGATTCATACAGAGAATTCCACCCGAATATACCTCTATACGGCCAAGCGGTGTTGCCTATATGTCATAATAGCGTTCGGTCATGGTTTTATCTCCTTTACATATACTCTCGATATTTCGCCCGAATTATCTTTTTTCTCTGAAAGAAATGAAAAGCCGTACTTCTCGTAAAGTCCAACATGATCGGTGGAAATATATAGTGCCGTTTTGCCGTCAGCCTTTGCAAGTTCTGCTGCTCTATTTAAAAGCAGACCCGCATATCTCTTTCCGCGGTATTTGGAAAATGTGTAAACAAACCCAGCCCACGGAGACAGCTCTGTATCGGGGATATCGTCCTTTTCAGCATAAGTACAGAACGATATGAGCTCATTTCCGTCGATCAGAAGCAGAAGCTTTGAACTCTCACCAAGGCTTTCAAAAAACGTTTCATCAACAAGCATTTTATGCAGAAAAGCAGCGGCCCTCCAGTCACATTCGGATAATCTGTCAAGCCAGTGCTGCTTCCTGCCGCTGTCATGATAAGTGATGATCTTCATATACTGCTCCTTTCCGTCAGCCACTTTTTCAGGAAATCCATCTGATCTTCCGTATGAAACCAATGCTCTGCGCCCGACATTACAGTTAATCCTGCTCCGACTCTTTCTGCAAAGTCTGTAATGGTTTCAAGGCTTGTCAGATTATCTTTTTCACCGTAAAGTATCTCTGTGGGGACGCTCCACTTTATCGGGCGGCTTCTGACATAGCAAAAATACTCCCACGAAAGCGTTTCACCGAAGGCTGTCTCAATTTCTCCACGCTCAGAAAGCTCACTCTCGCTGACCCCTGCCCATTTCATCATATCAAGGATAAGCCGCTGCATATCAACTATAGGTGAAATGAAAAACGCTTTGTCTATATGCTTTTGCGGCAGCGAGTGCATGGCAAAATACGCACCTATACTGTTTGCGATAAGTATAACCTCATCACTGTCTGCACATAAGGCATCATAAAGCTTCGGAAATTCCGAAGCTGCCTGCCGTGGTGTTTCAGCTTTATAGTCAAGACCTGTGACATCATATCCCGAAAATACGGGCTTGTAGAATTCAGCTTCATCGGCACTGCCGTTTTTGCCGTGAATATAGAGCACCTTTTTCATAGCATTCTCCCTGTTTATATTCTAAACGTAACTTTTATTCGCAGGATATTTTTGTAATCTGCGATAACAATATGCAACTTTATTAAAATAGTATTTTATCACGTTTTGAATGATATGTCAATCTCACATTATTTCGTACATAGAGGCAGCACCCTGCATTAGTCAGGTTGCCTATATGTCTGAAAATATACATCACAGCAAATAATCAGCCGCCCTGCATTGCACAAGGCGGCTTGATGGTTTTTCGGCTGTGATTATCAGTCTTTTTTCTTTCTCAGGAAAATCAGGTATACTATGGCTTTCTGATTTCATTCTATTCAAGCCGTCCGTCAGGCAGAAGAATTATATGCCTTGACTTTCCGCAGTCATCAAAGCGGACGGTCACTCTGCCGAGGTTGTAGTCAACGCTCTTTATCTCAGCCTTGGTCAAGCGCCTTGCAGTTCTGAGCATCTTCTGCTGACGCTCACTGTAAGAGCCAATATCATCGGAGGTGAAATACACACTTCCGAACAGGTGATTCATAACAGACAGCGACTGCTTCTGGCAGTGAACAAGGGAGATATTATCGTCTCTGAGAAGATACACATCGGGGTCATTGAGGAAGGCTCTGCCGTCAAGCTGGCGGCGGAAGATAGTGTTCATGATAGAATTCTTTGTCGATACCCTTTCCCTATGGGTCAGTCTCATAAGAGGATTGTCGTTCCAGCTAAGGCCTACATCGCAGCCGATACGGCAGTAATCAACCTTACCGAAGGCCGAAGCAAGCGGCACACCGCAGCCGAGAATAAGCTTATCGCCGACGCACTCACGCAGGAAGTCCATAGCCTCACACATTACCTGTCCCCTGCTTTTTGCGTTCTGAGGTATCTCGCATACAGCATAGAGGAAGTCAAGCTTCACAAGGTCGAAGCCCCATTCATCAAGGACAGTTCTGAACACCTCTCTGAGGTAGCCTCTTACCTCTTCATTATAGAAATCCAGAACATAGCTTCCACTCCAGTTGCAGCCTGCGGGAACTTCATCACCGAATTTATCGTGAAGAAGCCATTGCTTCTTATTTTTGTAGATATCGCTCTCCTTCTCGCATACAAAGGGCGCAAGCCACAGTCCTGAGAGCATACCGTTCTCGTGTATGCGGTCGCTTATCTTTTTGATGCCGTCAGGGAACTTCTCCTTATCAAGCGAAAGCCAGTCACCTACTGCGGTCTGGTAGCCGTCATCTATCTGGAAGATGTCCTGCTTTTCAGCAGATGAGGCTATAGCGTCAAGGTCATGCGAAAGCTTTTCCTCGCTGATATCCTGATAATGTCTGTACCAGCTTGTATAGCCGAAAACAGGCTTTGCCTTCGGGGGCTCTGTCTGCATAAGGGAGAACCAGCGGTCGAAAACCTGCGACTCCGTACCCTCTCCTATATACAGGTCAAGAGCATTGAACTCCTCACCGAAAACTGCGCCCTCAAGGTCGGGAGAGAAGCTTACCTTTTCCTTATTGGCATTTATACGGATAAGAGTGAAGGCGGTTGCTTCATTCAGTGAACCAAAGAGCGTGTACATCTCGGCTGCCCTCACATAAGCATAGGTAAAGCCGTGAAAATGGCCGCCGTTTTGCTTGTATTTTACAAAGTTGTAGTCGCCGTACTTATCAAAATTATACTTTGCAACCATTGCAGGCGGAATGTGGTCAATGCCCCTTGTTTTCTCATCAGGAGAGTACTCACGGCTGTCTGTCCATGACTGATAGCCATTCACAAAAATACGGTCATCATCAGTAACAGGCAGGTAAGCTGTAAGCTTCACCTTTGAGAACATAAGCTCCTTTTTCGGAGTGATCCTCAGGGTCAGCCTGTCGCCGTCCCGGGTAAGCTTTGCTGAGAGCTCATCGCTTTCAAGACCCCTTTCAAACTCGTAATAACAGTCCTCGGTCTGTATTTTTATCTTAATGTTTTCAAGCATTTTCCTCTTCTCCCTTTCCCTCAGCGATAATGTCTGTGACCTTCTTCTCATTGTAGAGAGCAAGGATTATTCCGCCTATAAGGCAAAGCACTGCTGCAACGCCTGCGGTAAGTCTCAGTCCGAAGCCGTTTTCGCCTATGCCCTTGATAGAGGTAAACAGCACCATTGCAAGTGCCTGACCCATTTTCATAGCAAAGGTTCTTGCTGCAAAGAACATACCCTCACGGCTCTCGCCTGTCTTTATGCTGTCAGCCTGTGCAACGTCTGCAACGATAGCCTGCGGAAGTATTCCGAGGATAGCCATAGGTATAGATGCCAGCACTGCGATAGCGATACCGTTTGCCATTTTGCCCATTCCGAGCTTGCCTGCAAAGGCGGTGAACGCAAATACACAGCTGAAGAATACGAATGCAAATATAACAAGCTTTTTCTTGCCAAGCCTTTTTGCAAGTATGTTTACGGGAGCGTAGAATACTAAGCTCATTCCTGTCATTGTTGCAAAGAGCAGGAAGGTCTTGCCCGAATCAAGCCCTATAAGTGATACGATGTAGAAGGACAGTCCTGTCTGGAACATCGTGAGTGCTACCCAATAGAAAATATCCGAGAAAACAAACTTGCGGAACTCTCCGTTTCTGAAGGTCTTTGAAAGAGATGCAAATGCAGGTGTGTCCGAGGGAGTGGTATCGACGTAGTCGCTCTCCTTGATTCCGAATACGGGCACCAGCATACATACAGCCGCAACTGCCGCAAGTATACCGATAGTTACTCTGAACGAATTTGCATAGCCGAGAGAGCCCCTCATAAAGCCTGCTATATTAGGTACAAGATAGCTTATCGCATTACCGATAAAAAATGTAACCGAGATATAGGTAGATACATTTATCCTGTCCTTAGGGTCACGTCCGAGCTCAGGAAGCAGAGCGTTGTAGGGCGTGCAGTAAATTGTCATAAACAGGTAGAAAAGCAAAAGCGTTACAAGAAGGAAGCCGTTATTGAGCCACACTGCAGTGCCGCTTGCAGGCTTACTGTTGAACGAGCCGAAGGGCGAAATAAAGATAAGCACAGTCATCACTGAGAACGGAATTGCGATAGCCCTCATAAACGGGATCCGCCTTCCGTCCTTGTGGCGGCTTCGGTCGGATTTTGAAGCTATCCACGGGTCGGTGACAGCGTCAAACAGACGGCCTGCCGCAGTGATAAGACCGATAACTGTGAGCCCGAGGAATATTGCTCCCTGCATGATGAAATATTTCTGCCCGAGCTTTATCTCCGAGCCCTCGGGCATATAGAAAAATACCAGCCAGTTAGATACGATACCCGACAGCATAGACCAGCCAAGCTGACCTATCGCAAATATCCAGAGTACCTTGTTAGTGATCTTCTTTTTCATTTGTTTTCCTCCTTTATTTCAATGCTTACTATTGCCATTTCTATCAAGTAGTCGAGCTCCTTTTCCGCACTCTCGGACTCTCCCATGAATACATCTCCCCTTGCGAACTTCTCGCTCATCAGCATAAGCGCATGAGTGACCGAGATGTACAGCGTTCTGAAATCTGCATCGGGTCTTGCAGTGCCGTCATTACAGCCGTTGCGGTAGGCGTCCTCAAACAGCGGAAAAAAATTCATTACACTCTTCTCATACTCTGCAAGCTCCTCCTGTGGTATTTTCTCCCTTATCACAAAGCGATCAAAGCTGTCGATAAACCTCAGAAAATCCTTATGCGAGCTGTAAAGCACCTTGAACACCTTCATAAGCTCCCTTATCTGCTCTATACCCGTCTTGTTCTTATAGTAGTCGCACTCGAACACACCGTCAAACAGAGCCTTTACCTGCCCCCATAAAAGACAGCCTGCCCTTATAACGATAGCCGACTTCGTTCCGAAGTACCTGTACAGCGAGGCAACACCTATATCACACTTTACTGCTATATCGTTCATTTTTATATCGTCTATATCCTGCTCAAGAAGCATCTGTGCAGCGGTCTGCACGGCTTCCTCCATGCGGTCTTTTTTTGCATTATCGAGAATTTTTTTGTAATCCACTTGACAAATCCTCCTTTTTGTGATAGACTTAATATCAACCTGATAGTAAGTCTATCATACTTTCCCCGATTTGTCAAGAGGGGCAGAAATATTTTAATTGGTATGGCAAAAATACACCGCAGATTTTGTATATTTTAACAGGAGGATAACACTATGGACAAGTCATCTGTAATTTTCGGAAACGTTATGAAGGAATCTGACGTAAAGAGCGCAAGGTCCAAGCAGCAGTCATTTATTAATAAGTACGGTGATGACAGACAGAAGGTATATCACCTGAAAGCCGAGGACAACAGTGTTGTCGGTGAGGGCAGCCTAGGAGTTAAGGTGCTGAAGCTGTCTGACGAGCCTCTGGAGATAGATAAGGATAAGAGCATAATCATCGGCAATATCAGAATGGGCTTCGGGCACTACCGTATTTCTATGGCGATAGCTTCTGCGGCACACTCTATGGGATATACCCCCTACTGGTTTGACCTTAACTCCTTTGAGGGCACTACGGCTACAAAGATTATTTCGGCTCAGAACGATCTCTACTCACTGGGCTCAAGGATATCACAGAAGAGCGTTGTTTTCAACAAGGCTGTATGGGAGCCCATGAACAGTGAAGGATTCAGAAAGCTTACCTACAACTGCTCCGATCAGGCGGTCAGCGAGCTTATGACAGCTCTTTTCAGAGATCTGCCTAAGGACATTCCTTTTGCGGCAACTCATGTGTGGCCTGCACAGGCGGCTATACACGCAGGGCTTACAAAGGTTGTGAATGTTGTGCCCGATAACTGGCCTATGGCGCTTCACCTTGCAGAGGGTGCTATACATACAGTTCAGACTGAAAGTGCGTACCTCGGCTACAAGATGCTCAGGGGAATGGACAAGACAAGAACTCTGCGCCCCATGCCCGATGAGGACATAGCCTTCACAGGTCACTATATAGACCACGAGCTTGTATCGAACATTGAAGCTGACTGCGCACGCAGGATAAAGAGACTTGATGAGGGCAAGGCTAAGAGATACCTGCTCACTATCGGCGGTGCAGGTGCTCAGCAGGATATTTTCGTATCTATCATCAGACAGCTTCTAAAGCAGGTGAGAAGAAACAAGGCATCACTCCTTATCAACCTCGGAGACCACTTAGACGCATGGGAGGCTATAAAGCAAAAGCTCCCCGAACTCTCGGCACTCACTACAGAGCACCTCGACAATTTCGAGGAGACAAAGGCATTTGCAGAAGCGGCTCTTGACGGCGATATAGGCGGAGTTCACGCCTTCTGCCACAAGGATATTTTTGCGGCTGTGTACTCGACCAACCTGCTCATGAGGTGCTGTGACGTACTTATCACCAAGCCCAGCGAGCTTGCCTTCTACCCAGTGCCGAAGCTTATGATAAAACGTGTAGGCGGTCATGAAGCGTGGGGAGCTGTCCGTGCAGCTGAGATAGGCGACGGAACCTACGAATGCAGCAGTATCCGTGAGATATGCGGCACACTAGCTGTAATGCAGAGAGAGAACAGCGTTATCCGCTTCCTGTGTGAGAACATAATCCGCAACAAGGAACGTGGAATGTATGACGGCGCTTACAAGGCAGTGGAGCTTGCATTCAAAGGAAAATAAGAGCATAATTTTACCACCGGGTGACGAAAACCGCCCGGTGGTTTTACTTTCGCTATCAGGTATTGAAATGTATGCTTACATATGATATAATGAAATAAATATCACAGGAAAAGAGGTACAGCTATGAAAAAAGACAGAAAAAAGCTTCCGCTTGCTCTGCTTATTTTTATTGCACTGGCACTTGGTATTCTGGCAGGTATCCTGTTCGCCGTAACAGGACACGCAGGCTTTGCAAAGTCATACATACAACCGTTCGGAACTATCTTTCTGAACCTTATCAAATGGATAGTAACGCCCCTTGTGTTTTTCTCGATTATGTCGGGTGTAATCTCCATGAAGGATATCAAAAAGGTGGGCTCTGTCGGGCTTAAAACTGTAATCTACTATCTGTTCACAACGGCATTTGCGATTTCTATAGGACTGCTTGTCGCAAATCTTATGAAGGGGCTCTTCCCTGTTCTGAAAACCTCTTCTCTGTCCTATGAGGGGCCGAAGACAACTAAGTTTATAGACGTGCTCATAGATATGTTCCCGTCAAACTTCATTGAGCCCTTTGTAAAGGGAAATATGCTTCAGATTATTATTTCAAGCCTGTTTATCGGATTTGCTATCCTTATCGTTCAGAAAAAGACGGGTACAGAAATCAAAGCAGTCGATACCCTCAATAATCTGTTCATGACAGTCATGGATATGATAATCAAGCTTTCCCCTGTCGGAGTTTTCTGTCTTATTACACCTGTTATCGCTGAGAACGGCCCTGAGATACTGGGCTCTCTTGCAGGAGTGCTTCTCGTGGCCTATGTGGGATATGTGGTGCATATGGTGATAGTGTACTCAACTGCCGTAAGGCTCGGTGCTAAAATAAGCCCCTTTAAGTTCTTTAAGGAGATGCTTCCTGCTATACTGTTTGCATTCTCCTCGGCTTCCTCGGTAGGCTCTATACCTATAAATGAGGAATGTGCTCAGAAGCTTGGTGCGGACAAAAGCATAACCTCCTTCGTACTGCCTCTGGGAGCAACCATCAACATGGACGGAACGGCGATTTATCAGGGTGTCTGCTCAATATTTATTGCCTCGTGCTACGGAATAAACCTGACATTCTCCCAGATAATGACTATAGTTCTCACTGCGACGGTAGCCTCTATCGGAACAGCAGGCGCACCGGGTGCCGGAATGGTAATGCTTGCAATGGTACTGCAGTCGGTAGGCCTGCCTGTTGAGGGCATAGCACTGGTCGCAGGTGTTGACAGGGTCTTCGATATGGGAAGAACTACAGTAAACATCACAGGTGATGCGTCCTGTGCGATAATAGTTTCGGCACTGGAGAAAAGGAAAGCTTTAAGGCGAGAGAAAAAAGCCTCGGCTGAGACGTAAGAATATTAAAAGGCAGTCTGTTTATTGAGCAGACTGCCTTGTTTTTATTAAGTTGTACCTCTTGCTTCTTTGTTTTTATATTTGCCCCTTACTGCAAGACCTATAGTTCCGTCTGCAATCAGTGCGGTTACATAGCCCGTAAAGCTGAAATCAAAGCCGACCTTCGCCATATTGATGACTGCCAGAATCAATGCTGAAATGTCAAGACCAATTATCACATAAAACAGTATCCAAGTTCTCTTTTTTCCGAGGTCCTTTCCAAACACCATAATGAGCAGATCAAACGCCTTAAAGACATACAGAACTGAAATCATAACCATTAACGCTGTTGTCTTATAGAAAAACAGATTAACAATATCCGAAATCACACATACCCCTACATGAAAAAGCATAAACGCTTTATAGAAGACTGCCGCCTGCTTGCTGTAGCCCTTGAGCAGATATACAGCACCCATAATAAGCATCAGCAGAATAAATACCATTAAGATAACATTTGTCAGGTTTGAAAACGTATCGTGAGTGTTTTTTGAGTTGACAGCACTGACTATAAAATTGACTGCTCCGCCAACCGTTCCGCACATCATAAGTATCATCAGCGCGAGATGAATTTTCATAATAGGGTTTTGCTTTTCCATTTTATTAACTCCTTCCGCAAAAGCATAACGATAAGTACAAAATTACTATTACAGGAATAGCAGTTTTACTATTTAATTATATCATAAACCCTTAAAACAGTCTACTATTCCGGTTGGAAATATTTTATTAATTAAATTAAAGTTGTAACTTTTTGGCAGGGAAAACCCTGCACCGCCACGCGTCGTACTTCTGCTTTGGCTTCACAGACCTTGAACGCGGAGCGAAATAGTGCAGGCTAAAAAGCTATATTAATTCTGCACTAACTATTTCCGCGTTCAAGGCAAGAAAAGCTTTAA
>CAMMYU010000106.1:0-10880 GCA_946528545.1 uncultured Ruminococcus sp. | reverse complement strand
TGATGACGGCGAGATAATCAGATGCATTTATGACAGCTTAGCTGCAAAGTTTGCAAAAACGCTTGCCGAGCTTGAAAGCTGCACCGCAAAGACCTTTGACAAGCTTATAATTGTCGGCGGCGGCACTAAGGACTCGCTCCTTTGTGAGCTCATCGAAGAGGCCGGCGGAAAGAAGGTTATCAAAGGCTCTTCCGAGGCTACTGCTCTCGGAAACATCAAAATCCAGATAAACGCATTAAAGGAGAATAAAGCCAATGCTTAAAAACATACCGCCCATACTCTCGCCCGAGCTTCTCAAAACGCTCTGCGAAATGGGGCACTCCGACAGGATAGTGATCGCTGACGGCAACTTCCCTGCCGAAAGCATGGGAAAGAACGCAAAGGTTATCCGCTGTGACGGTCACGGCGTACCCGAGCTGTTAGATGCGATACTTAAACTCTTCCCGCTTGACACCTATGTTGAAAAGCCTGTAAGCCTTATGCAGGTGATGCCGGGTGACAATGCAGAGACTCCCATCTGGGACGAGTACAAGGCAATCATCGCAAGGCACGATGAAAGAGGTGCAGAGACAGTCGGCGAGATCGAGCGCTTTGCCTTCTATGAAGAGGCAAAGAAAGCCTACGCAATCGTCGCTACAGGCGAAACTGCCATATACGCAAACATAATGCTCCAAAAGGGAGTAGTAATCCCCGAATAAGAAAGGACTAAGAATATGTACGAAGATATAAAGGATCAGATAGTTGAGGTTTGCCATAAGATGTGGACAAAGGGCTGGGTAGCAGCCAATGACGGAAATGTTTCCGTAAAGGTAGATGAGGACCGCTACCTTGCAACAAGAACAGGTATCTCAAAGTATGAGATCACAAGAGACCACATCGGTCTTATTGACGGAAGCTTCAATGTAATTGAGAAGCCCACCGAGGACTGGAGACCCTCCTCTGAGATCAAAATGCACATGAAATGCTATCAGGAGCGCCCCGATGTAGGTGCTGTTGTTCATGCTCATCCGCCTGTGGCTACGGGCTTTGCCTGCGCTCACAAGCCGCTTGATGACTACTGCATGATAGAGACAGTTATAACTGTAGGCTCGGTTCCGCTGACACCCTACGGCACACCCTCTACCTATGAAGTGCCTCAGGCTATTGAGCCTTATCTCCCATATCACGATGTAATGCTCCTGACAAATCACGGTGCTCTTACAGTCGGCGCTGACCTGACTACAGCTTACTACAGAATGGAAACTCTGGAACTTCAGGCGCAGATTTCGCTTGTTGCAAGACTTCTCGGCGGTGTAAAGGATATTGACATGAACAATATCAACCGCCTTATCGGCATGAGAGATCAGTACGGCGTTACAGGCAAGCACCCCGGTTATAAGAAGTACACAAAAAAGAAGTAATAAAACGCTTCTTGACTTTGGCGGGGCAATATGTTATAATATTTAAGGTTGTTAATTTAATGACAGTCAATAACGCACTGAGGTGCGAAAAATTTATAATGAGAGGATGTCAGATAATCATGGCAGGATTAAACAAAGTCACAGTTGAAGACATTGACGTAAAGGGCAAAAAGGTGCTCGTAAGAGTTGATTTCAACGTTCCGCTTAAGGACGGCGTTATCACTAACGACAACAGAATCACCGCTGCTCTTCCGACTATCAACAAGCTCGTAGAGAACGGTGCAAAGGTAGTTCTCTGCTCACATCTCGGAAAGCCTAAGAACGGTCCTGAGGACAAGTTCTCACTCGCTCCCGCTGCTGCAAGACTTGCAGAGCTCGTAAGCGCAAAGGTTACTTTCGCTAAGGACGATACAGTTGTAGGCGAGAACGCTAAGAAGGCTGTTGCCGAAATGGCTGACGGCGAGATCGTAGTTCTTGAGAATACAAGATTCAGAGGCGCTGAGGAGACCAAGAACGGTGAAAAGTTCGCTAAGGAGCTCGCAGACCTCGTTGACGGACAGGTATTCGTTATGGACGCTTTCGGTTCTGCTCACAGAGCTCATGCTTCCACAGCAGGCGTTACAAAGTTCGTTAAGGAAACAGCAGTTGGTTACCTCATGCAGAAGGAGATCAACTACCTCGGAAACGCTGTTGAAAATCCTGTAAGACCTTTTGTTGCTATCCTCGGCGGCGCTAAGGTAGCTGACAAGCTCAACGTTATCTCCAATCTCCTTGAGAAGTGCGATACACTTATCATAGGCGGCGGTATGGCTTACACCTTCCTGAAGGCTCAGGGCATGGAAGTAGGAAAGTCGCTCGTTGACGATACTAAGCTTGATTACTGCAAGGAAATGATCGAGAAGGCTAAGGCTAACGGCAAGAAGCTTCTCCTGCCTATCGACACTGTTGTAGTTGATAACTTCCCTGATCCTATCGACGCTGAGATCGCTGTTGAGACAGTTGACTCCGATAAGATCCCTGCTGACAAGGAAGGCCTTGACATAGGCGAGAAGACAAGAGCTCTCTTTGCTGACGAGGTTAAGTCTGCTAAGACAGTTGTTTGGAACGGACCTATGGGCGTATTTGAGAACCCGACACTTGCTGCAGGTACAATTGCTGTAGCTAAGGCTCTGGGCGACACAGACGCTACCACTATCATCGGCGGCGGCGACTCCGCAGCAGCTGTTATTCAGCTCGGCTTCGCTGACAAGATGAGCCATATCTCCACAGGCGGCGGCGCGTCTCTTGAGTACCTTGAGGGCAAGGTTCTCCCCGGCATCGACGTTATCGCTGATAAATAATTCACGCATCATAAAGGGGCGGCGGTTTTCTGCCGCCCTTTTTGAATTAAGGAGAGATAAAATGAATTTACTTACAGTCATGGCGAAGTCATCAGACGGCTTCGGAGTGCAGGGTATCATAGGCCTTGTGCTCGTGTTCACGGGACTGGGGCTTATATACTTCGGAATAAAGATAATGCAGGGGTATGAGCTGTTCCCACAGGAGAACAGGCAGAATGTTCCCAAAGAGGACAACTATGTGCCCATAAAAGCAAAGGTACTCCAGAAGAAAAAACAAAAGCTCCCGCCATTAGAAAAAGGCGGAGAGCCAAGGATTTTTGTTCAGTGGAAGATAGGCTACGAGGTCAACGGTGAAAAATACGACCAGATAGTCGATGATGATGACCTGCAGAAGGGCGACTTCATTGACATTAAATATGATCCCGATGATCCCTCACGCTTTTATGTGGACAACGGCTCCGCAGCCGAGGAGACCGATGAGGAGAAATCTCCCGAAAAGGAAAGCCACCCCTTCGGATATACGGCACTCGGTTTCGGGCTTATGCTCATAGCGCTCGGAGTCATCATGGTGATATAAAAAAGACGAGGCTCGCTGAGCCCCGTCTTTTTTATTATTATTTTGATTATCAGTCTTTTCTCTTCTTGACTGCGACAGTGGTACCGACGATACCTGCTACCATGAGAGCATCAAATATCAGACAGCCGACCGAAAGAGTGCTGAAAATATCCTTAGCTTCATTCATTGTCTTCTCATACTTTTCCAGAGTGTAGGTCTCCTTGCTGCCACCCGAGAGCTCGATAGTGTACTCGTCTTTGGCCTCATCATAGCTGACCTTTGATTTGAGCACCTCGGTCTCCGTAGACTTCGGAGTAAGATCCTTCAGTGAGTCGATCTCTTTCTGCATTACAGGCTTGATCGCAAAGAACACTCCTGTCAGAAGCAGACCGATTACCAGAAAAATTATGCAAAAAACTCTCAATACTTTCATTTTTTACTCCTCCAAATAGATAAATTTGATTTTCAGGCAAAATCAGTGTCATTATTGTACAGTAAAATGATTAAATAAATATTAAGCAACTATTAATAAACTGTAACTGTTGCTTATTATCCTGAACGTTTTTCAGTTTGTTTTGCCTTCACACTTTGATATACGATGTCCGAACAAGGATCGGCAATCGTTCACAGAATATTTACATTTGATTTTTTATACCGATGACGTTTTCGCTTGGGCAAATCCGGATATTTGTAATTGACATAAAGAGAAAAATGTAGTATAATATGATTGTCGGACTAGGTATAGTCATAGATAATATAATAAAGGAGTTTTTTAATATGAACAAACAGGTAAGAAAAGCTATCATCGCAGGAAACTGGAAGATGAACAAGACAAGACCCGAGGCTAAGGAGCTTCTTGAAGCTATCAAGCCCCTTGTTGCTAATGCTGAGGGCAAGGTAGAGGTCATCGCCTGCGTTCCTTTCACTAACCTTGAAACAGCTGTTGCTGCTACAGCAGGCTCGAATGTTAAGGTAGGTGCCGAGAACGTTCACTTTGAGAAAAGCGGCGCTTTCACAGGTGAGATCAGCGCGGATATGCTCGTTGAGGTTGGAGTTGAGTACGTTGTTATCGGTCACTCCGAAAGAAGACAGTACTTCGGTGAGACTGACGAGACTGTAAACAAGAGAACCAAGGCTGCTCTGGCCGCAGGTCTCAAGCCTATCGTTTGCGTAGGTGAGCTCAAGTGGGAGCGTGAGTGCAACATCACTGAGGAAGTAATCGCTCGTCAGATCAAGCTTGACCTCTGGGACGTAACTGCTGAGGAGCTCAAGAATGTTGTTATCGCTTATGAGCCTGTATGGGCTATCGGTACAGGTCTGACCGCAACTCCCGATCAGGCTGAAGAGGTTTGCGCTTTCATAAGAGCTACTCTTGCTAAGCTCTACGATCAGGCTGCTGCTGACGCTGTTACAATTCAGTACGGCGGCTCTATGAACGCAGGAAATGCTGCTGAGCTTCTTGCTAAGCCAAATATCGACGGCGGTCTTATCGGCGGTGCTTCACTGAAGGCTCCTGACTTCAACACTATCGTTCAGGCAGCAGTTAAGGGCTAATATTTCGCAAGACCGTAAACCTATGTAAAAGAGTGTGATCGCTGTGGCTGCTGAGACTACCGCTGCTGCTGTTGAGGTCAAAGAGCCCGCAGCAGATAATAAGCGTGAGATCAAGATAATCACTGTCGAAGAGAAACCTGTGCGCCCTTTCAGACGCATAGTAGATCTGTTAGTAGGCGGTGTTCTCCTCATTATGCCCATTTGCGGATTTGGTGCGTATATTTACTTTACTTTGCCCGTCTGCGGATTCGGTCTGCTCTTTCTTATCGGTCAGAAGCTCCTGAACAGGAGAGAGCCCCGGAATGCAAGACTTGTTGTCTCCATGATAATAAGAGTGCTTGCTGTTATTATTCTGGTACTTATTATAATGATACTTGCAAACTGGGGAAGCTCTAAAAAGAGCCTTTATAAATTCAAAACGCAGCTTTATATGATAGGCAATTTCGGCAAGACCGTAAAGGGACTTGACTTTTTGCCCGATAAGCTGCCCGATACCTGCAAAGGCTTTAAAATGGACTTCGTTTCAAAGAAGTGGAAAAGCAATGAACACGGCAGCGTGAGGATACGCTTCATTACCGATAAGGAAGGCCGTGAACAGCTTAAAAACACTGTAGAAAAGCTCAATGCAAAAGTGTGCTCTGAGGGAGATTTTGTGTATACGAAGCTCTCTGCATACTGCGACAGCATAGGCGCTAAAATGAGTGGTGCTGAGATTTTCTCGGTCGGCGAGCAGAAAAACCACTCCCCTGCCTATCTTATCAATTCAAGAACGGGTCTTTGCATTATTTATTGGTAAGCAAGCGGTATTACCGCACAATCGCTGGTATTCAGCAATAGAAAGGATTTTTAGTTATGGCTAAAAAGAAAACAGTAGTACTGGTAGTTATGGACGGAGTAGGCTTTTCCGTTACAGGTCTTGGCGACGCTGTAACAGAGGCTAACACACCTACTCTTGATATGCTGCTCAAAAATTATCCGAACACCTCACTTAAAGCTCACGGCGACGCTGTAGGTCTTCCCACTGACGATGACATGGGCAACTCTGAGGTTGGTCACAATGCTCTCGGCTGCGGTCAGATCTATTCTCAGGGCGCTAAGCTCGTTAATGAGTCGATCGAAAGCGGAAAGATGTTTACTTCCGAGACATGGAAGCTCCTTATGAACAATGTTAAGGAGAAGGATTCCACACTTCATTTCCTCGGACTGCTCTCCGACGGAAACGTTCACTCAAACATTCACCACCTTGAGAAAATGCTTGCAAAAGCTAAGGAAGAGGGCATTAAGAAAGTAAGATGCCACATTCTCCTTGACGGCCGTGATGTTCCTGCAACATCTGCTCCTATTTATATCAAGGAGCTTGAGGACTGCATTGCCGAGCTCAATGACGCTTCTTTTGATGCTAAGATCGCTTCGGGCGGCGGACGTATGAAGATCACTATGGACAGATATCAGGCTGACTGGGGCATGGTAGAGCGCGGCTGGAATACACACGTTCACGGTGACGCAAGACAGTTCCCCGATGCTCAGACCGCTGTTGATACACTCAGAAATGAGACCTCGGCTATTGACCAGGATCTGCCTGAGTTCGTTATCGCTAAGGACGGCGAGCCTGTAGGTAAAATGCAGGACGGTGACAGCGTTATCCTCTTCAACTTCAGAGGCGACAGAGCTATCGAGATCTCTATGGCATTTGACGGCGGCGAGGAGTTCAAGCACTTCGACAGAGGCGCTATTCCCGATGTTATTTACGCAGGTATGCTTGAATATGACGGAGACCTCAAGATCCCGAAGAGGTATCTTGTAAATCCGCCCGAGATAAAGAATACACTCTCCGAGCTGCTTGTTAAGAACGGTCTTTACTCCTATGCAGTTTCCGAAACTCAGAAGTACGGCCATGTTACATACTTCTGGAACGGCAACCGTTCAGAGCGCTTCGATGAGGAGCTTGAAACATGGAAGGAGATACCCTCTGACAGAGTTTCGTTTGATGAGAGACCCTGGATGAAGTCCGCTGAGATCACCGATGACCTTATTGAGGCTATCCGTTCAGGCAAGTATGACTTCATCAGATGCAACTATCCTAACGGCGACATGGTAGGTCACACAGGTAATATGGACGCTACTATTACAGGCGTCGAGGCTGTTGACCTCGGTCTTGCAAGACTGCTCAAGGTTTGCGATGAGTGCAA
Source organism: uncultured Ruminococcus sp. (assembly GCA_946528545.1). GTDB lineage: Bacteria > Bacillota > Clostridia > Oscillospirales > Ruminococcaceae > Hominimerdicola. Next base: position 3,841 of record CAMMYU010000106.1, on the reverse strand, counting down.
CTGCACACTCCTCGTTACTGCTGACCACGGAAACGCTGATGAGATGCTCGAAAAGAACAAGAAGGGTGAGATCCAGGTTAGAACTGCTCACTCGCTTAACAGAGTTCCTTTCATTATCTGGGACAAGGAGACACGTCATGACATCATTGATGCTGACAGCACCAAGTACGGTCTTGCAAATGTTGCGCCTACCGTTGCTAAGCTTTTAGGACTTGAAGCTCCCGAATGCTGGGAAGACTCTATGATCTGATAAATTAGTCCCGAAGCACTAAAGCTTCGGGACTTAGTTTTTTTCAGAGCCTATATGATATCAAAATTTTGCCATATTAAAATAAACAATAGGTTTTTAATAATTTTGTTAAAAATGTGTATTGTGAAATTTAATAATATATGATATAATTTCAGTATATATAAACACATAAAGGATGTGATCTTATTGGCTTATATAATGGAAACGCAGGATCTTACCAAGACCTATGGGAAAAAAGATGCCTGTAAAGACATTAATATAAAAATAAATGAAGGTGAGATCTACGGTCTTATCGGCAGAAACGGCGCGGGAAAGACAACTATCATGCGTGTGATAAGCGGACTATCTACTGCTACCAGCGGTACATACTCTCTGTTCGGCAAAACAGGAAGCGCCATGAGAAAGGAGCTTCGCAACGTTGGTGTGCTTATTGAGCACCCCGGTCTTTATCCTAAGCTTTCCGCAAAAGAAAACCTGAAAATCAAGTGCATCGGTATGGGCGTTGACTGGAAAAACGGCTACCTTGACGAGCTTCTTAAAACTGTTGGTCTTGAAAATGTTTCCGACAAGAAGGGTGCGGGCTCATACTCGCTGGGAATGAGACAGAGACTCGGTATTGCTCTGGCACTTGTCGGAGAACCTAAAATGATCATTCTTGATGAGCCTATCAATGGTCTTGACCCTCAGGGTATCGTTGAGGTAAGACACACACTTGAAAAGCTCAGAGACGAGAAGGGCATCACTATTATGATCTCAAGCCATATTCTCGGAGAGCTTGATAAGATAGCTGATTCATACGGCATTATTCATGAGGGTCACCTGCTCGATCAGTTCTCGGCTGAGGAGCTCAACAAGCGCTGCGGACAGTATGTTTCTATCAGAACGGGAAACAATGCCGCTGCTATCAAGGTGCTCACAAAAGCGGGCATTACCGATATTTCCGAGGATAATGACAAGACGATAAGAGTAAATGAACACCTCGGAGAAAGCGATAAGATGGCTAAGGCTATCGTACAGGCCAACATTCCTCTTAAAGAGATCTTTATCAATAATGTCTCCCTCGAGGATTACTATCTCAGCGTGACAGGAGGCCAGCACAATGGGTAATGTTTTAAGAATGGATATGTACAGACTGTTCAAGTCTACATCATATAAGGTTATCTGGATCTGCATTGCACTCCTCAATCTTATGTCAGGACCTGTCGAAAAGGGTCTTTACCTGATAGCAAAGTATGTTTCAAAAAGCGCAAAAGCAAGCTACCCTTCAACATTCAGTGTTGCTTCGATAATTGCTAAGCCTATCGGTACGATCGACGGAATGCTTATGCTTCTGTCTATCGTATGGTTTTCGTATGCTGACCTCGGACACGGCTATATCAAAAACATCGCAGGACAGCTTCCCAAAAAGGGACAGACCGTTATCTCGAAGTTCATTGCTATCGAGTTCCACAATCTGTTCCTGCTGCTGACTGCCGCAGTTTTCCAGTTCGCAGGACTGATAATTTTCAGATCACCTGATTTCAGCGGCTGCGGTAAAGCTTTAATTTATCTCGCTGTAAACTGGTGCCTGTATATGGCAATAAGCTCTGTTATACTCATGTTCTCGACAGGCTTTAAGTCCAAGAACGCTGCAACTGTTGTTGCTGTTCTGATGGGTACAGGTATGCTGGCACTCTTCTACAACCTTATTGATCTGGGTATCCACAAGATACCGTTTGATTTCTGTGAGAAGATTTCTCTGGCTAAGTTTATGCCTGATGCTCTTCTGTCTTCTAAACCGCCGATCATTAAATCACTGATCGTTTCGGCTTGCTTTGTTGTTGTACTTACAAGGCTGACTATTGATATCTTCAACAAGAAGGATATTAAATAAATCATCACCAATGTAATTCTTTTACTGAAAGGTAGGTAATACAATGGAAAAGAACATAACCTACGAAAACTATCTGGAGCAAAATGCCAAGGTCATCAATAACATTCTCGGTATCCCGATACTGTTCTCCGCACTTGTCGGACCTGTGTGCGCTCTTTTGAAGCTTACAGGCATTTTCACAGCAATGAGCTATAAGTCCTGTCTTATTACCACGATACTTTCATTAGTTGCCGCAGGGATACATTATGTGCTTGTAAAAACACAGAAGGATTCAAGAACTACTGCATTTTTCATTCTGGGGCTGCTTGAGGTGATAATAGTTTATATGCGTTTTGCAAACTTCAACGTAAGCCTTGCTCTTTTCATCGTTCCGATGCTGAGCCTTCTCTACTGCGAAAGAAAGACCTATTATGTAGCTTCGCTGATAGGCTTTGTAGGCATGATCGTAGGATTGTTCCTTTCAAAGGAGCACTGGGGCGAGATACTTGTCAAGGAAACCGCTAACAGTTGGCTCGTTTCCTACGGTATCAGCTTTATTATGGAGTTCCTTCTTATGTTTGTTGTAGGCTTTACCATCAATGCAGTTATCAACTGGCACATGGGTATCACCTACTCCGACAGGCTGGTCATCAACAAGAGAGAAGAAGAAATCTACAAGGATAAGCTTACGGGAACATGGAATAAGCTTTACATCTTTAAGGCATTCACAAAGTTTGCAGTTCAGTCAAACAAGAAGTGCAGCCTTGTAGTTGTAAACCTTGAGGGCCTTCAGGATATCAGAACTGCTCATGGCTCAAGCGAGGCCGACAGAGCTGTGACCACCTTCGCTAAAGTGATGAAGCAGATATTCAACGATGAAAAGCACGCTGTACTCTGCCACACAGAGCCTGATGAGTTTACTGTTCTCATTTCTGAGATGTCAAGCGACCTTAATCTTACCGTTCTGCTTGAAATGCTCAAGAAAGAGGGCGAGTACAACCTCAAGTCTGATGCGAAGTACAGAGGAATGAAGTTCTACTCGGGCGCAGCTGCAATGACATCTACAACGATGAGCTTCGATGAGCTGCGTTTCCTGGCTGAAAATGCTCTTCTCAAAGCAAAAGAAGACGGAAACACAAGCTTCCACGTTTACGAGGACGGCGAGGTTTCCAATGCGGCTCTTGCAAGAGTAAGAAGAAAGCAGACTAAGGTAAACTGATATTTAAGAGCAGGTCTTAACGGCCTGCTCTTTTTGCTTGTTTGATTGCATTTTGAACGAAAATTCTTGACATTAAGCTTGCAATATGTTATATTTTAGGTATAAACCAAGATGAAAGGCAGGTCATACCTATGGGCAAATTCGTTATAAATAAGACTAATACAGGCTTTACCTTTGCGCTGAAGGCAGGAAACGGAGAGACTATCGCTACAGGCGGTGAGGTCTACAATACACCGGCAAGCGTAAAAAACGGCTGCGACAGCGTTAAAAGAAATGCTCCTACAGCTAATTTTGAAGACCGTACAACCGAGGGCTTTGAACAGCAGAAGAATCCTAAATTTGAAATGTACACCGATAAGAAGGGTGAGTTCAGATTCAGGCTAAAAGCTGCTAACGGACAGGTTATTTGTGTGAGCGAAGGCTACACCTCAAAGGCGGCCTGCAAAAACGGCATTGAAAGCGTAAGAAAGAACGCTGCCGATGCTGAAATAAAAGATCCCGTATAACAAAACGGCAGGAG
>CAMMYU010000105.1:0-16555 GCA_946528545.1 uncultured Ruminococcus sp. | reverse complement strand
CAGACTCGGCTGGAGTGAGGGGAGATGGGGCTTCGCCCCATTTGCCCCACTGGGGCTATCGCCCCAGACCCCTTTTAAAAGAACTTTTGCGACAAGCAGAGAGCACCGAAATAATTCGGTGCTCTTCTTATATTTAAAGACTTCTTAATAACTTTTCTGGTATAATCATTTCAGCAAAGGAGAAATCCTACGAAGGGAAGGCTTAAAATGAAAAAGATTATACGCATTATCTGCATTACGGGAGCTGTGCTCTCGGCACTGGTTTTCAGCGGCTGCTATTCGTCAAGCTACTCGGCTGTTGCGCTTGTACATTCGAGCACTTCACATGAGGGCTATATGAACTTCTACAAATTTAACGGCACAATGGTTTTCAAACTTGATGCCGATGACGGCAAGGTAAAGTGCAGCGGAAAGCTTGATAAGGGAAAAGCCGCTGTCTACTATGACTATGAGGGCGAAAAGAAAAAGCTTTGTGAGCTTGATTCTGGAGATACTCTCTCCGATAAGCTTGATGTACCGAAGGACAGCTCGGTGTATATCATAGTTGAGACATACTCTCAGTGCGAAAGCGGAGAGCTGACATTCAAGACCTGACAGCAAAGCCGTATCGGAATTATCCGATACGGCTTTTTACAAACAATAAACAATGGTATAATTCAGCGTCTGCCGCCCTTGATAACAGGTGACAGCGGCTTGTAAATAAGCATTACTATCAGTGCGCAAAGAACGCCCTTGATAAACGTAAACGGCTGATTAAAAATACAAAGTGCTGCAAAGGTATTCTTAACGCTCGGCATGATTTCCCTGTATGCTGCAAGGATAGCCTGCTCGCCGCCGTATGCCTTGAAGTAAATCGGGTATACGATAAAATAGTTAAGCGGAAGTGTTATCAGCGAGAATGCCAGCACTCCGAAGATAACTGCTATTCCTGCGCCCTTTTTGGTGCGCTTTCTCCGATAGATAAGGCTTGAGGTCAGCACCAGCACTGCACTGGTCACAAAGTCAAAGATGTTGCCTATTCCCATAGTTGTGCCGAAGCCCTTTACAAGAAGCTGGATAAGGTTCTTGATAAGGCACACTATAACTCCCGGAACAGGTCCGAGCGAAAAGCCTGCAAGCATTGAAATTACATTCGAGAAGTCAAGCTTTATAAATCCCGGCATAAGCGGAACATTAAAATCAAGATAGTAAATGACGGTCGCAACTGCGCTCATCATTCCGGTCATTACGATAGTTCTGGTTGAAAAGGTGCTTTTGTTCAAAGCCACATTCTGTGATGTCATTGTTCATTCCTCCAATAATAATTGATTTTTGCGTATTATTAGGAGAAACAGCGGAAAATGAAAAAGCCCCCGAACGTATCGGGGGCTGTGATCCAAAATTGAACCGTCGTTTCTTCCATCCGGACTTTTACCGTCGGTTTCGGAATTTCACCGAATCAGCGCTCTTTCAAGCGGTCGAGGACTGTCACCTCCGGTGTGGACTTTCACCACCCCTGAAACTTTTTGTTTATTGTTTGCTTTATAATGTCAGAAAGGTATTCCCTCTCCGTCATCACTGTCTAATTCCGAGAAGTCAAACTCCAGCTTCTCACCGCAGTTAGGGCAGTCAATATAACCCTCAGCGACAACGCCCTCACCGAGCATTATCTCATCACCGCAGTTAGGACATACGCACTGATACATAGGTTCATCGTCAATATCCACGAACTCCCCGTCTTCATCATCGTCCCAGTCGTCGTCCTCGAAGTCATCATCATCGTCTTCGTCAAGATCATAGATCTCATCATAAAGACCGTAGATCTCATCGTCGAGCTCCTCGATAGTATCAACAGCCACATCTACCTCGTCCTGAACGTCCTCGATAGCAGCAGCCATATCCTGCATAAGCTCAGCCATAGCTCTGATAATCTTTCCCTCGTCGGTCTCCTCGCTGAGCTTCAGCCCATCGATAAGCCCTTTAAGGTAAGCTGCTCTGTTAGTAAGCTCCATATCAAAACCTCCTGTCATTAATAGGGGTCATGCACGCTCCATGTACTCACAAGTACGGGTATCAATTCTGATCTTGTCTCCTGTGTTGATGAAAAGCGGAACTCTGATCTCTGCACCTGTCTCAACAGTTGCGGGCTTAGTTGTGTTTGTAGCGGTATCGCCCTTGATACCGGGCTCAGTCTCAGTTACCTCAAGGTCTACAAAGTAAGGAGGCTCAACACCGAATACTGTGCCCTTGTAGGACAGGATCTTACATACCATGTTCTCCTTAACGAACTTGAAGTTATCGGAAAGCTCTGCCTTGTTTACAGGAACAAGCTCATAGCTCTCGGGATCCATGAAGTAGTAAAGGTCTCCGTCATTGTAGGAGTACTCCATATCCTTTCTCTCAACATAAGCAGTCGGGAACTTTGCAGTAGGGTTGTAGGTTTTCTCAACTACGGAGCCCGAGATAACGTTTCTTACCTTCGCTCTTACGAAAGCAGCACCCTTACCCGGCTTAACGTGCTGGAACTCTACGATCTGCATTACGTTTCCGTCTTCCTCAAAAGTCATTCCATTTCTGAAATCGCCTGCAGTTACCATTATTTTATACCTCCAATTATTTTCTTATAACCAAGCATAATTACTTATGGTATTATTTTACCACATATTATTCAACATTTCAAGTGCTTTAACACATTTTTTTCATTCTCACAAAAAGTTTACAGACAGATAAGCTCCTTTGGTGCTTCTGTCATATTGATACATCCGTCCTTTGTGACGATCACAAAATCCTCTATCCTGACACCGAACTTACCCTCAAGATAGATTCCGGGCTCTACGGTCACTACACTGCCCTCGTTAATGATATTGTTGACCGAGGGTGAAGCATAAGGGCTTTCGTGAATTTCCATACCGACACCGTGCCCGAGCGAGTGCCCGAAAAACCTTCCATAGCCCTCATCAGCAATAACCTTTCTTGAAACCGCATCAAGAGCCCTGCCGTCAATGCCTGCTTTTACAGCCTCTATGCCTGCGAGCTGTGCTCTGAGAACTATATCGTAGACCTTTCGCATTTCGTCAGTTGGCTCACCCACGCAGAACGTTCTTGTCATATCGCTGTGCCAGCCGTCAACCACTGCACCGAAATCAAGAAGCACAAAATCGCCGCTCTCGACCCTCTTATCCGAGGGCACGCCGTGCGGAAGCGAAGTATTCGCACCCGAGAGGGCTATAGTATCGAAGGAGAGCGCCTCTGCGCCGTGAGAAAGCATATAATAGTCAAGCTCAAGCTGAATTTCCTTTTCAGTCATGCCGACACGGACAAAGTCCATCATGTAAGCAAGGCCTGCCTCTGCAATGCGCTGAGCCTTTATCATCTTGTCGGTCTCAGCTTCAGTCTTTACTATACGCAGAGAGGATATAAGCTTTGAAAGCGTATTGTCAGATACTATCTTAACATTCAGTTTTTTCATCAAAGCAGCAAGCTGATCTATCGTGCATACAGAGCTGTCGATAAGCAGGCGCTCTGCACCGTGCTTTTCTGTTAGAGCATTTATCTGCTGATAAAGCTTATCCTGTAAGATCACCTCACAGCCCTGAGCAGTCTTTCTTGCCTTCTCGATGTATCTGAAGTCAATGATAAAATAGGCTTTCTCCTTAAACACAAGAAGCGTTCCTGCGCTGGACTTCATTCCTGTGAAATAGCGCCTGTTTACATCAGAATCTATCAGGGCACAGCACTTTTCGTCAAGCCCCTTCTGAAGCTCTTCTATATGTGACATTATTTCGCCTCCGTAATATCTTTAAGAGCCTGCAGGCCAAGCAGATAGGAATTTTTCCCGAAGCCTGCTATAACGCCCACGCACACAGGCGAGATAACCGACTTTTCCCTGAACTCATCACGAGAGTGAACATTTGAGATATGCACTTCAACTACGGGTATTTTAATTGCAGAGATCGCATCTCTGATAGCATAGCTGTAATGGGTATACGCTCCTGCATTCAGGACAACACCTGCACAGTCCAGCCGTGAAGCGTGCAGCTTGTCAATAAGAGCGCCCTCGCTGTTTGACTGAAAAACCTCGCACTCAAAGCCGAGCTCCTCTGCCTTCTTTATTATCTCGGCATTTATGCTCTCAAAGGTATCCGTACCGTAGATTCCGGGCTCACGCTCGCCAAGCAGATTAAGATTCGGACCGTGCATTACTAAAACTTTTTTCATAAAACTCACTCCTCTGTGAACTTTTTCGGAAGCAGAGGCTTTTCCACTGCTCTTTTCAGCCTGAACGGCAGACTGCTTTCAGGCTCTATCGGGAACACGAAAAACGATCTTATTCCGCAAAGATTAGAGCCCATTATGTCCGTAAATATCTGGTCTCCGATAGCTGCGACATTAGCTTTATCGAGCCCCATTTTCTTTACAGCCCTGTTGTAACCCGAGGTCAGGGGCTTTTTGCCGCCGCTGACAAAGTCTATCCCAAGCTGCTCCGCAAAGGGCATTACCCTCGGAGCATTATTGTTTGAAACTATCATCAGCTTTATCCCTGCAGCCTTCATTGAATTTATCCAGTCAAGGCTTGACTGCGGCACTATCGGATTATTATGAGTGGTCAGTGTATTGTCAAGGTCGAGTATCACGCCCTTTATGCGCTTTCTTTTCATAAATTCGGGCGTTATATCAACTATCTTGTCAAACACATAGGTAGGCTTAAATACAAACATAAAACTCTCCTAAACAAAAAGCGGACATACCAAGATGCCCGCTTCATTGAAATCAATATTTACGCTTACGAGCAGCTTCGGATTTCTTCTTGCGCTTTACCGAAGGCTTTTCGTAGTGTTCTCTTTTACGAACCTCAGCGATAACGCCGTCTCTTGCGCATGATCTCTTAAAACGCTTAAGAGCAGTATCCAGAGTTTCGTTCTTTCCAACACGAATTTCTGCCAAAATTATTCCCTCCCTTTGCCACCTTATGACAGAGTGAAATTATCGGCTATCCTGTGACCAACGGTGATAGTGAAGGCAATCCACTTACAAAAGCGGTCTCGCAGCTGTGCCGACAAGCACAGTATCTCTGTCTTTACATCACAAGAGTTCACACCGAAATAATTACAAGTCAAGTATACCACATTTGCGACAAAAAGTCAATAGTATTTCTTAATTTTTAAGAAAATATTTCTACTTAACTACAATATTAACAAGCTTACCGGGAACATAGATCTCCTTAACTATGCTCTTGCCCTCTGTAGCCTTGACAATAGCCTCGTCAGCCTTCGCCATTGCAAGAACGTCTTCCTTTGCAGCGTCGGCAGGTATAGTAAGCTTTGCTCTGATCTTGCCGTTTATCTGGGCTACTATCTCTATAGTCTTGTCAACGCAGAGAGCCTCATCGAAGTCTACCCACTCCTGATGACTGAGTATGCCCTCGCAGCCGATGAGCTGATAGAGCTCCTCGGTAACATGAGGTGCAAACGGATAGAGGATAATAAGCAGGTCTCTGAATTCCTTCTTTGTGATAGAGCCCACATTATATATCTCATTAAGCAGGCTCATCATTGCAGCGATAGCGGTATTGAACTTCATTGCCTCAATGTCCTCGGTGACCTTCTTGATCGTCTTGTGCATAGCACTTCTGAGTGCCTCGCTGTAGTCATCACCGTCAGTTACCTTATCCTGAAGCGCCCATACACGGTCGATAAATCTCTTGCAGCCCTTAACACTGTTCTCGCTCCACGGAGCAGCCTTTTCATAGTCGCCCATAAAGAGGACATACAGTCTGAGAACGTCTGCGCCGAACTCATCTACAACGTCATTCGGGTCTACAACGTTTCCTCTTGACTTTGACATCTTCTCGCCGTCGGTACCAAGGATAAGACCCTGTGCAGTTCTCTTTGCATAAGGCTCTGAGGTCGGTACAAGACCGAGGTCATACAGGAACTTATGCCAGAAGCGTGAATAGATCATGTGACGGGTAACGTGCTCCATACCGCCGTTATACCAGTCAACAGGGAGCCAGTATTTAAGCTCCTCCTGAGATGCGAACTCATCATTGTTGTGAGGATCGCAGTATCTGAGGAAGTACCACGAAGAGCCTGCCCACTGAGGCATGGTATCGGTTTCTCTTCTTGCGTCCTTGCCGCACTTGGGGCACTTGCACTTAACAAAGCTCTCAATTCTTGCGAGAGGCGACTCACCGTCTGTACCGGGCTTGAAGTCATCTACAGGGGGCAGTCTCAGAGGAAGCTCCTCATAAGGCACTGCTACCATTCCGCAGTCGTCGCAGTGAACTATCGGGATAGGCTCGCCCCAGTATCTCTGTCTGTTGAATGCCCAGTCCTTCATCTTGTACTGAACTCCTGCTTCGCCGCAGCCCAGCTTTTCGAGCACTTCGAGCATCTTGGCGATGGCGTCTTTCTTGTTCTTAATTCCGTTGAGCTCACCCGAGTTTACCATCTCGCCGTCGCCTGTGTAGGCTTCCTTGGAGATGTCTCCGCCCTTGATGACCTCGATAATGTCTATGCCGAACTTCTGAGCGAACTCATAGTCTCTTGTATCGTGAGCAGGCACCGCCATGATAGCACCTGTACCGTAGCCCATCATTACATAGTCGGAAATGTAGATAGGTATCTCCTTGCCTGTAACGGGGTTTACAGCGGTGAAGCCGTCGATCTTAACACCTGTCTTGTCCTTAACAAGCTGAGTTCTCTCAAACTCGCTCTTCTTCGCACACTCTGCCTTGTAGGCATCGAGCTCAGCTATGTTCTTTATGCTGTCTCTGTACTTCTCAATGAGGGGGTGCTCGGGAGCCATTACCATGAAGGTAACACCGTAGAGGGTATCAGGTCTTGTGGTATAGATGCGCATCTTCTCGCCGTTTTCCTTGATAGTGAAGTTTACGAACGCACCTGTTGACTTTCCTATCCAGTTCTCCTGCTGAAGCTTGATGTTCGGCAGATAGTCAACCTCTTTAAGGCCTTCGAGGAGCTTGTCAGCATACTGAGTTATGCGCAGATACCATACCTCTTTTGTCTTCTGCACGATATCGCTGTGGCAGATATCACATTTTCCGCCCTGTGAGTCCTCGTTAGAGAGCACAACCTTACAGCTCGGGCAGTAGTTTACAAGGGTCTTGTCTCTGAACACAAGGCCGTTCTCAAACATTTTCAGGAATATCCACTGTGTCCACTTGTAGTAATTCTCATCAGTCGTGTCAACTACTCTTGACCAGTCAAATGAGAAGCCTACCCTCTTGAGCTGACCTGTGAACTTCTCGATGTTCTCATCGGTTATCTGTCTTGGGTGAACACCGAACTTTATAGCGGAGTTCTCTGTCGGCAGGCCGTAAGCGTCAAAGCCTATCGGGAAGAGCACATTGTAGCCCTGGAGCCTTCTCTTTCTGGATACTACCTCAAGACCCGAATATGCCTTGATATGACCAACGTGCATACCGTGACCCGAGGGGTACGGGAACTCTACCAGACCGTAGAACTTCTTCTTTGTGTGGTCATTTGAAGCCTTAAAGGTCTCGTCCTCGTCCCAGAACTGCTGCCACTTAGCTTCGACAGCCTTAAAATCGTAATTCTTCATTTTTATCAGTCCTTTATATTAAAATTCGTTTTTGAAATGCTCTCTCATCTGCTTCGGGAGAACAAGCGTCACTACGCAAAGCGCATCAAAGGCCGCCTCTGCAAGATACAGAAGCCTTGCATTAGTCAGGTTATCCCACAGGTGAGACACCGCCACAAAGCCCAGAAGCACCGCAGTGACTATATTCATGTACGGCAGACCCTTGATAAGCGTGTACCCAAGTCCTGCCGACACAGCAAGCATAAACACATTATAGCCCGAAAACCCGATAATAAGATTCAGAAGGCTTTTGAGCACCATCCAGCAGGCAATTGCTGCCGCTGCCTTCGGAGGCTCAATCTTTGAGAAAAGATCCTTCATCATTCATCACCGAGATACTGCTCGGGGTCTATCTCCTTGCCGTCAGCCCAGAGCCTTTCAAGGTTATACTGGTCTCTTGTCTCCTTATTAAAAACATGAACTACAATATCGCTGTAATCAAGGAGTATCCAGTTGTTAGGGCCGTAGCCCTCAGTGTGATGAGGCTCCACTCCCAACTGAGAGAGCCTGAACTCTACCTCCTCGGCAAGAGCCTTTGTCTGTGTTGTTGAGGAAGCGCCTGCAATAACAAAGCAGTCTGCAACTATCGTAAGGTCGCTTATCTCAATTATCTTTATGTCCTCGCCCCTCTTTTTATCGAGAGCCTGAACTATCGTTTTAAGCTTCTGCTCATAACTGATTTTTTCCATTTTAACACTCCTTACTGCTTGTCTTCGCTCTGCTTCATCAGAGCCGCAAACTCGTTATATGCTTCAAAAGTCGAAGCAGGGATAAGGTTTCCCTTTTCCGCCGAATCCTTTATCGAAAAGCGGAAGGCCTCAAACATAGCCCTTTCCAAGCTTTGTGCAGCGACCTTGCGCATTCTCTTTACATCTTTATAATCTCTGTCCTCGGAGATAAGGTCTGCCAGATAAACTATCTGAGCCAGCAGGCTCATATTCCCGCAGCCCACTGTATGATATCTGATAGCAATAATAATCTCGGGGTCTTTGACTTCAAGCGCTGCCCTTGCGATCTCCGCACCTGCTATAGCATGATAAAGCGGCACAGCCTGAAGCTCAATGTCGCTCACATCAAGCTGAGAATGCTTGGCAAGTGCAAGCTGCTCCTCGACGGGCATCTCCTTTGCACAGTCATGAAGAAGTCCTGCTATGTACGCCTTGTCCTCATCAGCGCCGTAGCGTCTTGCAAGCTCCAGAGCTGCATTCGCAACATTTATAGAATGGGTATATCTCTTCTTGGACAGCTTGTCCTTGATATATGTTTTGTATTTTCCTATAAGCTTTTTATCTGTCATTTGCATCCCTCATATACAAATTTCTCTTCTTTATATATTCTATCACGTTTTTATCAAGATAGCAAGTGCAGTCTCCGCCCTCGGCAATAAGCCGTCTTACCGCTGTTGAGGACACCTCAAATGGCTCAACGGGAACAATAATGACCCTTCCGCCCTCGTCCCTGAGCTTCTGTGCAAAGGGCTCAAGCTTTTGCGTATCCTCATCGGAGCGTGAAACACAGATAAGCGTACATAATGTCAGTATCTCCTGCCAGCAGTACCACTTATCAAAGCAGAGGAGCATATCGCTTCCCATTATAAAGCAGAGGTCCTCTTCGGGATATTCCTCATGAAGCTGTCTCAGCGTTATCACCGAATAGCTTTTGCCCTCACGTTTAAGCTCCATATCGGATATTTCAGCATAGGGCAAATCCGAGAAGGTCAGTCTCAGCATTTCTACCCTGTCCTCAGGCGAGGCTATATCCCTTGACTGCTTGTGAGGCGGTATCCTGTCGGGCATAATGATGACCCTGTCAAGCCCGACCTTTTCTATAACGGTGAGCAGGCAGTGCTTATGCCCTAAATGAACAGGGTCAAACGTTCCGCCGAAAATGCCTGTTCTCATAGCTTGATGACAGGCTCTTTTTTGTTTCTCTTGAAGAGCACAGCCTTAGCACCGATAGTCTGAACAACTATCGCATCTATCCTCTCGGCGATGTCCTCTGCGGCTTCTCTTGCGGTCAGCATGGAGTTGTCGAGAATGTTTATCTTAACGATCTCATGCACTCTGAGGTAATCATCTATCTGTGACACCTGTGCATCGTTCACACCGCCCTTGCCTATCTGAAATGCAGGCTGGAGCTTCTGTGCGATGGATTTAAGTGTCGCTCTCTGTTTTGTAGTTATTTCCATATTATCTTTCCTTTAGCTTTTCTTCAAGATCTCTGAGAGCATTCGCCCTGTGAGACACATCGTTTTTCATATCCGCCGAAACCTCGGCAAAGCTTTTTCCTTCATACATGAATATCGGGTCATAGCCGAAGCCGTTCGTACCCACAGGCTCATAGCCGATAGTGCCGAAGACCTTCCCCTCAGCGGTAATATGCTCACCGTCTGAATCTATAAAGCAGATAGAGCAGGTAAAGTGCGCTCCCCTTCTGCCCTCGGGCACGTCTTTCATCTTATCGAGAACAAGAGCTGTTCTCTCGCCCTCGGTATCTAATCCGCCGTACCTTGCGGAGTACACCCCGGGCTCACCGTTCAGCGCATCAATCTCAAGGCCGCTGTCATCAGCGAGCACTGCACAGCCGAACATATCATAAATAGCCTGTGCTTTTAGCGCAGAGTTCTCTGCAAAGGTAGTGCCTGTCTCCTCAACCTCGATATCGGCACCTGCCTCACGCTGAGATACCACCTCGTAGCCCATCGGCTCGAGTATCTGCTTATACTCTCTTATTTTCCCCTTGTTGTTGCTTGCGATTATAAGCTTCATACTCTACCTCACACATCGAAAGTACTGGTCATTCTTGTCTTTTTGATCTTCTCACGGCATTTCTGAGCCTTATCACCGTAGACTGTACCTATTGCAGGCTCACAGAAAATAATTTTCAGGCCGCAGTCCTCTGTAGCGCCTATAGCAGTATTACCTACCGAGTTTCCTCCGTCAACACCTACCAGTTCAAGCTCCTTGATACCTCTTGCTCTTACAAATTGATAAAGATCATCGTTTGAAAAAGCATCGGGCTTGCTCTTTTCATAGATATTCTTTGATACTACCTTCAGGTTTTTTACAAAGTCAGCATCAGCAGAGCCTGCCTTAGGCATACCGCCGCCGAACAAGCCCTTTTTGATACTCTTGACATAGATAACAGCCTCGGGCTCGTAAGCCTGAATTCTGATATTTACATTCTTGATAAGTATATCAACAGGATAGGAGTATTCATTCTTATCCCTGCCGCTGCCTACATACATCTCCTGCATATCCAGAACCATTAATGCTTTATCCATAACTCTCTATACACACTCCCGAAAAAAACAGATTACTCAAACAAAGCCTCCACAAAGTCTCTTGCAACAAAGGGCTGAAGATCATCTATCTGCTCACCTACTGTTACAAGCTTTACAGGCACTTTAAGATCATCGGTGATACTTATTATTATACCACCTTTTGCAGTTCCGTCAAGCTTTGTAAGAATAATTCCCGTAATATCAGCCGCTTCGTTAAACTGCTTAGCCTGATTTACAGCGTTCTGACCCGTTGTTGCATCTAGTGCCAGAAGCACCTCCAGAGCACAGCCCTCAGCCTGCTGATGAACTATCCTCGAAATCTTTTTAAGCTCCTCCATGAGGTTCTTTTTATTGTGCAGTCTTCCTGCCGTATCGCAGATCACCACATCGGCATTTCTTGCCTTTGCAGCCTGCATAGCGTCGAATACTACCGATGCGGGGTCAGAGCCCTCATTGTGCTTGATGATGTCAACGCCTGCTCTCTTCGTCCAGACCTCAAGCTGATCTATCGCCGCTGCTCTGAAAGTATCTGCCGCCGCAACAATAACCTTTTTGCCCTCGTTATGAAGGCTGTTTGCAAGCTTGCCTATCGTTGTAGTCTTGCCGACGCCGTTTACGCCTATCACAAGTATAACCGACGGAGTGGTTGACATATCAAGCGGCTGATCCTCTCCAAGCATTTCGGTGATGACGTCTTTGAGAAGGTCTTTAATGACCTCGGGGTCTTTTACGCCCTCACGCTTTACTCTCTCACGGAGCATATCGCAGATCTTTACCGAGGTGTTCACTCCGATATCGCAGAGGATAAGCGTTTCCTCAAGCTCCTCGAAAAGGTCTTCGTCTATCTTGGTGAAGGAGTGAAGCAAAGCCTCTATCCTTCCCATCATTGAATTCTTGGTCTTAGCAAGACCGTTTCTCAGCTTTTCAAAAAATCCCATAATTTTCTCCCAACTATTTTACTCGGCGGCATCCATTCTCAGAAGCTTTGAAATGCCCTTTTCCTGCATTGTAACTCCGTAGAGAACGTCTGCCTCCTCCATTGTTCCTCGTCTGTGAGTTATGGCTATAAACTGCGTTTTGTCAGTCAGGCGGTGAAGATACTGAGCATACCTTGTAACGTTCACATCATCGAGCGCCGCCTCGATCTCATCAAGCAGACAGAACGGCGACGGCGATATTTTCAGTATCGCAAAGTATATCGCTACCGCCACAAGCGACTGCTCTCCGCCTGAAAGTGACATAAGGTTAGTTATGACCTTTCCGGGCGGCTGAACATTTATATCAATTCCGCAGTTAAGTACATCATCTGGGTCTGAGAGTGACAGCTCTCCCTTTCCTCCGCCGAAGAGCTCGGTGAAGATTTTACCGAAGTTTTCATTTATGCTGTCAAAGGTCTGAATAAACATGGATTTCATGTTCTCTGTCAGGTCTCTGATAAGCTCTTCAAGCTCTGCCTTTGAGGTATTAACATCGGAGAGCTGAGTGTTTATAAACTCATACCTCTCGGAGACCTCCTCAAACTCTTCTATAGCGCCGAGGTTTATACTTCCGAGTGCTCTTATCTTATTTCTGAGCGATATAAGCCTCTTGTCAGCCTCACCGAAATCCTCGATAGGCTCTGCCATCGCAGATGCGTCAGTTCTTGTAAGCTCGTAGTCGTCCCAGAGCTGGCCGACAAGCTTATCAAACTGTGCCTGAACGTTTTTCTGCTGTTCCTCAGTTCTTGAAATAGAGGCATACAGATTTTCTTTTTCGGAGAGCTTGCCCTTCTGGCTGTTGCGGAGCATATTCGCAGCATTTTCAAGCCTTATCTTTTCAGCGAGTGCCTGTTCGGCCTCACGCTCGATACGCTTTATCTCCTCCGATGCATCGGACTGACTTAGACGTATCTCGCCTATCTCATTTTCCTTATCACGGATAGTCTTTCTGTTCTGCTCTGTCTGCGTTCTGAGCATTTCCTGCTCCTCACCGCCCGAGCTGATAGTGCGCTCCAGCTGCTCTATCGAAAGCCTGCAGGACTGAATATCCTTAGCAAGCTCCGCACTTGCAACTCTTGCTGCCGAAAGCTTCTCGCCAAGCTCCTCTCGCTCACGTCTGAGCTTAGCCTGCTCATTCTGCGATTCTGACAGCCTTGCCTCGGTCTCGATGATCTCACGGTCGGTCTTTTCCATCTCGGCTGTCTGAGTGTCAAGCTCCTTCTGAGCGTCCTTGATACTCTTCTCTAAGCTGTTGATGAGCTCATCAGTCTCATCAAGCTGCTTTTCATAGCCTGCCCTGAACTCTCTTATTCTCTTGATCTCAAGCTCAAATCTCAGCAGGTCCTCCGCTGTCTGAGAAGCCTCGGTTTTCAGTGCATCGAGGTCAGCTTCAAGCTTAGCATTCTCCTGAACAAGCCTCTCCCTTGACGCTTTAAGCTCACCGAACTTCTCTTCAAGCTTTTTCTTCTTTGCTTCCAGAGCCTCTATCTCATTCTTTCGGGAGAGTATTCCCGTTTTCTTTGCGGCACTTCCTCCCGTGAAGGAGCCGCCCGCATTTATTATCTGACCGTCCAGTGTGACGATCCTGAATTTGTATTTATACTTCTTTGCAGCTGCAGCCGCAAGGTCTATGTCCTCAAACACGGCTATCCTGCCGAGAAGGCTGTCCATAACTGAGCTTATCTTACTGTTGCAGCCTGCAAGCTCACTTGCATTTGCGACAAAGCCTTCCTCATTATCCATGCCGCCGAAGTCACTTCTTGTGCCCTTCACCGAGCTTATCGGCAGGAAGGTTGCACGGCCTGCATTGTTCTCCTTCAAAAGCCTTATACCACGCTTTGCGATGTCCTCATTCTCAACGATGATGTTCTGCATAGCACCGCCGAGAGCTGTCTCTATCGCAAGTGAATACTCGGGCTTTACACTTATAAGCTGAGCCACCGTTCCGAGCACTCCGCCGAGCCTGCCCTGCTTTGAAGCCTTGACAATATGCTTTACACTGTAGGCAAAGCCCTCCATTGAGTTTTCAAGGTCACGCAGAAGCCCAAGCTTCGAGTCGGTCTCTCTGAGGGTAGCGTCAGTGTCGGAGAAATCCGCATTTGCCTGCTCCAGCTTTTTGCGCTTTGACTCTAACAGCCTTTCCATTCCGCTTACACGGTTCTGAGAATCCTGCTGTTTTTCCTCAGCAGAATTTCTCGCTTCATTAAGCTCACGAAGCTCCTTTGAAGCATCATCAAACTGCGCTTCAAGCTCCTCGCTTCTTGCGTGTGCGGCAGTAAGCTGCTCCTCGCCGTCGCTTATATTGTTCTTTGCGTTCTCTATCGCAAAGCTTATCTTCGATTTTTTAACATAAACCGAGCTTATCAGATCATTGGTCTCACTGAGGCTCTTGTCTGTCTCGTCGGTCTTCTGCTCCAGGCTTGTGAGAGCCTCTTCAAGAGCCTTAATTTCAGTCTCGGAGGTCTTCTCCTTATCATGCAGCTCAGCGAGCTTATTCTCCTGTGCTCTCTTCTGCTCATCGAGATACTCCGCAGACTCCTTTGACTGCTCTATCTGCTCTTCAAGCTTTGAGATGTTATCTTTAAGGTGCTCTATATCATTTTCGAGCACTGCTATATCCGAATCCGACTTTGAGCTTTTAAGCTGTGTATCATGGATAAGCTGTTTAAGCTTTTCAGCTTCCTCTGCCTTTTCGGCACTCTGCTCAAAGCTGTCGCTTATCTCTCGCTCAACATCTTTAAGCTCCTCCGAAAGCGCCGAGTACTGCTCCCTTACGGATTCAAGCTTTTCTTCAAGCTCCTTGCCCCTGTCAAAGTACTCATCGAGCCTTCTCACCCAGATAGAGACCTCAAGCTTTCTCTTCTCATCATCAAGCACTCTGAACTTCTTTGCCTTTTCTGACTGCTGTCTCAAAGGTTCGATACGTGAGGCAAGCTCGCCCAGAATGTCATTAAGCCTTGAAATATTGTCCTCGGCAGCAAGAAGCTTTCTCTCGGCTTCCTCTTTCTTGTATCGGAACTTTGAGATCCCTGCGGCTTCCTCAAATATCTCACGGCGCTCGTTGGATTTCTCATTCACTATGTCAGCGATACGTCCCTGACCGATTATCGAATAGCCGTCACGTCCGAGACCCGTATCCATGAAAAGCTCAAGAACATCTTTAAGTCTCACCTGCTGAGAGTTTATCATATATTCGCTGTCGCCGTTGCGGTAAAGCTTTCTCGATACGCTGACCGTGTCATGCTCGGGGTCGAGCTTGCGGTCGGAATTGTCTATCGTGATAGTTACCTGCGCAAACGAGGCTTTAGGCCGTGAGAGCGTTCCGTGGAAGATCACTCCCTGCATCTTCTCGCCTCTGAGCTGCTTTGAGGACTGCTCGCCCATTACCCAGCGCATAGCGTCTCCGATATTGCTCTTTCCCGAGCCGTTCGGTCCGACTACAGCAGTTATGCCCTTATCGAATTTAAGCTCTATCTTATCAGGAAACGATTTGAAGCCCTGCATTTCCAGACTTTTTAAGTACACGCTCTCACCTCTTTTATCTCATATTTCGGGATAGCCTTATCCCCTGTTATTTTAAGCTCAATTCCAAGCTTCTTAAAGTATTCGTAATTTGCTCTTTTCTGACCAAGCGCCTTGCTTATGCACGAGGGGTTCACCGCTATGGTCACATTTCTGCCGTCGGATTTATCTGTACAAAAAATTGTACTCTCGATTTTTCTTCTGTAAATCTCCGCCTCGCAGAGTTCCCTAAAAGCAGGGTGGTAAAAGCCGCCCACCATATCACGCTTGACAAACTCGCTTGCGTGCAGCCCGCATTTGAGAACCTTAATTCCTGCTTTTTCAAACTCGCAGAGCATATCCGCACAGACCGACACAACCGTATCAAAGTCCATAGTAACATACTCACCCGAAAGGTAAAGCTCGGCAAGCTTTGTACCTTTTAGTATCACCACAGGGTATATCCTCACCGCCGAGGGTGCGATCTCCAGTGCCTTTCTCAGGTTCTCACGCTCGATACTCTCATCGGACTTATAGAGCCCCACCATAAGCTGTAAGCCAAGCTCAAAGCCGTACTCTTTTATAAGAGAAGCCGCATTCACAATATCCTCTGCGGAGTGCCCTCTCTCATTAGCTTCAAGCACCCTGTCATCAAGCGACTGCGCCCCAAGCTCAATTGCGGTTACTCCGTATGAACGAAGTATATCAAGCACCTCACGGTCTATATAATCGGGTCTGGTAGAAAGTCGAATGCCCTTAAATTTCCCCTCTCCGACAAACTCGTGAGCCGCACTGAGAAGCTCCGTCATGTAGGAGCGTTCAATCGCTGTAAAGCTTCCGCCGAAGAAGGCTATCTCGGTGTCAGCAGGGTCACTTACCTCATGCAGTGCCCTTTCGCATATCCGCCTGACATCATCTCCCGATGGCAGGTCAGCCGAGCCTGTTATAGTCCTCTGGTCACAGAAAGCGCACAGGTGCGGACAGCCGACGTGGGTCACAAAAATAGATATGTTGCTGTGAGCCATTACTTCACTTCAATTCCCATAAGGCTGAGTGCTTCCTTGGCAGCAAGCTGCTCCGCCGTCTTTTTGGAGCGCCCCGTGCCCTCGCCGATAACATTGGAGTTCAGAAGCACCTGCACAGTGAACTGCTTGTTGTGGTCGGGGCCCGACTCACCCTTGAGGTGGTACTC
>CAMMYU010000104.1:0-6850 GCA_946528545.1 uncultured Ruminococcus sp. | reverse complement strand
AATATGACGGATAAGCGGGTCGTCAAGCAGGCTTGACACGGCAGATGATGTGCAGAGGCGTTAGCCGCGGGTCGTGCGGTGTTGCCTTAAAAGCAGAGCCCGAAAAGCTCTGCTTTTATGATTTTATAATCTTTCTGACAGTCAGATCTTTATTAAGTATAAGCAAATCTGCCTTTTTTCCGATATCTATACTGCCATAACAATTATCTATTCCGATAGAACGACAGGGATTAATTGTAGCTGCCCTGATTACAGTATCTAACGATAATCCCATATTAACGGCTGATAAAAAGCAGTCATAAAGTGTGCTTACACTGCCGGCAAGAGTTCCGTCTTTAAGAAGCGCCTCGCTTCCTTTTTTGAACACCTTATTACCGCCGAGCGAGTATTCTCCGTCAGGCATTCCTGCAGCTTCCATGCTGTCACTGATAAGAACTATTCTGTCATCGCCAAATAGCTTAAAAGCAGCTCTGACAGCACTCGGTGAAACGTGTACACCATCAGCTATGAGCTCAACAAAGCATTTCTGAGTATCAGCAGCAGCTCCGATCAGACCTGTATCTCTGTGATGAAAAGACGGCATAGCATTATACAAATGTGTAACATGATCTGCACCTGCGCTGAACGCTGACATAGCTTCATCATAAGAGCATTCGGTATGTCCAAGTGAAATATGCATTGTATCCCTGCAGGCTTTTATACATTCTGATGCGCCCTCCAGTTCAGGTGCTATAGTTACAAGCTTAATAAGTCCTTGCGATAGCTCATTAAGCTTTAAGAGCATTTCAGGGCAGGGAAGCTGAGCATATTCTTTCTTTTGCGCACCGCATTTTGCAGGACTAATAAAAGGACCTTCAAGGTTAATTCCAACTATTTCAGACCTGTCTGCTTGGGCAGGCTTTTTTAAGTATTTTATTGTGGTTTCAATAGTATTAATAATATCATTTTCGGGTAATGTCATTGTCGTAGGACAGATCGTTGTTACACCATGACTAAGCTCATACTTACAAATATCATCCAAAGACATAGTATCAGCATCACAATAATCGTGTCCCGAACAACCATGAAAATGAATATCTGTAAGCCCGGGAACGATCAGGCAATCAGAACAATCAATTGTTTCTGCGCTTTCGGAATATGAATCTGAAAAAGAACTTATTATTCCGTGCTCTACAGCTATATCAAGCTGCTCAAAGTGATCAGAAAAAACAAAAACAAGTCCGTTTTTTAGTACTGTTGGCAGTTTGTTCATAGCCTTACCTTATTGATAAACTTCAGTACATACTTAGGCTGACAATACGAGATAACAGCTATAGGATCTTCGATTTTTACTTCACGACATACCTTTTCAAGATATTTCTTTGAATATGGCATATCATTGCCCCAAGGCTCAGCAAGCTTTAACGATGAAAGCTCTCCCTCAAATATTTTATTTGCTTCCTTAACGATCTCTGCAAAGACCTGCTCTCTCATTTTATATACAAACTCAGGCTCAAAGTTATAGAAAAATTTAGTTTTCTTAAATCTCTTGCACAACGCCTTCATCTTAAAATAAGTTTCAACGTCATTTTTATCTTCCATATTATCGACAAAGCAGTGTCTGTAGTTTCCGTCTTCAAGTTCACTGATATAGTCGAAAGCATCTGCTTTTATAATTTTGATTTTCTGTGCTTTCTTAAACTGCGGCAAAATGAGCGTTTCAAACATATCTATTAAAGTCTGGTCATTTTCAATAATAGTAACACTCTTAACTTTGGCTTTAAGCGAAACAAGATAAGAATAGTAGCCCATTCTGAGACCAAGTACAAGAACATCACCTAAAGTTTTGGCAGCAATATCCTCAATTGTATTAATAGAATATGGTGTCAGCTCCATAACGACTTTTTCCTGACCATCTACACTTTTTGTAAGCATAGGATAGGTAAATCTTTCATTAAAAAAGCAAAGTCTTGGAATACGAAGATCTTTTACATAATAATAAAGATATGATTCATACTCAGACAGCTCAAATTTTTCATATTTTCCATGTGTCAGATGATAATCTCCGAACCATTCATCGTTAATAGTGATGTTTGACATATAAGGATCATAATCAAAATCCTCTTTATAAAAAACAAGTGCTCTGAATGAAATATATAGCATAAGGAGTTCATATTTATCGGGATCAATAAAATCACCGCAAAAATGTGACAGCTTATCATTTATATAAGCATACATACAAGCAGCATCTCTTGTTCTGAAATAGTCTCTTCTTTTAACGTCCTGCCATGTATCCTCAACAAATTTAATCAGACTTTCATATTCCGGAACAGTACCGCAGAGTTCCATTTCTCTTAAAGCCTGATTTACAGTTTCAGATTGTTTCATGTGATTATAGAACACTTCTATTCTTTTCTTTATACCATCGTTTGTTTCTAAAATATACATATCTAGCACTCCTTTGTTTTTATTGTCACACATTCTGATGATTATTACAAAAAGGGAAGCGGATAAAAAGCTTTTTAACATGAATAACAGAGAAAACCATAAATATTGCTGTTCCCGCTGCAATTAATAAAGGATAAGTAAGCAGGGAATTTTTCGGAATAAGAAAAGCAAGAACACATAATGCAGCAGCAGGCGGAATAAACATTTTTGATTTTGTCATTATCAGATATACTGCCGATATAGCAATCATTGCGCCTATAAATTCATAAATGCCGATTACATTACACAGATACCTTAAAAGGCTTCCTATGAACGTGCTGAAAACGATTACAAAAACAACTTTGACAGGGGACTTCCGAGCAGCAGAATTCGCTTTACGAAACTCAGTAAAAGCTACCAGTAATGGCGGTGCTGTAATCAGCTTAAAGCCCGTTTGAACTGAAACAGCAATAACAATACTACCAATTAACCAACAAATAAGCATATCTGTAAACAGGGATTTATTTGTCGGCTTGATCGGATTAAAATCAGAACGAGCAAAAAAGCCATTTTTATCAAACACAAATCTTACAGTTACTATAAGCAAAGTCAGACTAACAGCTGAAATCGGATATATAATCGACTTGGTTTGCAGCATTACGGGTAAAACTACAGATGAAATCATAGGCGCAAAGCCCGTACCTGAAAACGCAAGCATTAATAAAGCGATCAGAAATGCAGCCGACATTTGCAGCCATAACGTCAATGGAATATACAAAACGATCAGAACTCCGATAATGCTTCCAAAGCTGATTGAAATAAAAACTCGAAATAAACTTGTATTCCACGATAGCTTGGGCGAAACTAAGCTGCCTGCGGCAATAGCTGCGATTTCAGGGAAAAGAATTTCTTTTTCTCCAATCAGTTCAGAAAACGCTGTCATTGCTGTAACAAGAAATATAGCAATAATTGTTGGCAGATTATTTTTTAGTTTATCTATCATCTAATCACTATCCTTATTAGATATTATAACACTAATCACGCATTTGGTCAATAACTATTCTATAAAAATACACTGCCCTATATTTCGCTAAACTCTTCTTTAGCGAAATTATTTGAATTGATATTTTCCACTTCTCTTCTTAAAATTAAAGTATAAAATAAAAGCAGCGATAAAATGCCTGATTTTACCGCTGCTTCAGAAACATTATTTCCACTCTTTATTAAGCCAATCAATACGTCCGTAAACAAAACTTATTATATCGAAGACCTTGTCAATTTTCCAAGCGTCTTCTCCAAGGTCTTTTTCAAGTGCTGACGAATCGTCTTGAACAATTTTAATTGCATCCTTTAACGTGTTATTTTCATTTAGCTGAGCCCATTTGGTTTTTACAATCTCTTTAAACCATTCAGCTTTCATAGCTGTTATAAACCAAGGATTAGATCTGTCCTGTTCACCAACCTCAGGCTGGAATGTACAAGCATAATACTGTCCTGACGGCGATCCTTCATATGACCAGTTAAAATCCCAAGGCGCAAAAAATGTCAGTTTTTCATATTTGCTTTCAGTGGAAAAGTCTCTTGCCATATAAAAGCTTCCCTCTCCTACATCGTAATTATGAACAAGCTCTTCAAGTATAAGCATATCGGCAAGTGACTCTGTATCAATTACAGCATCTACTGCTTCCTGAGGAGTCATATCATCAGCTGAAACAACATTATAGGCACTGTCAAATGTCATCGCAGTTTCATTTACTGCTGCCTCATAAAGGATTTTGTACACTCCTTTAGTGTAGTTTCCAATAAAATCAAGCTGTCCTTGAGTATTTATCTCACTTTTCAGACTATACTCAGCCGATACAAACTTACGCTTTTCTCCTGAAATATCCTCTATCTCAGCTTGCTCATAATCCATTACAAAATAAGGATGTGACTCGTCAGGATAGTTATCTATCTCAAGGAAGTAGCCTATATCAGCACTACTGTCTTCGGCTTTCGGCTCGTTTATCTCTACCCTGCCGTTTCCGGGTTGATTTTGCTCACACAGAACATATATTCCTTTATAATCACCGTTAATATAAAGGTTTACATACATTACGTCAGTATTATAATACTTCCCGTCAAATATGCCTTTAGCAAGCTTCTGAGCCATATAATCCGTTCCGAGATTCCAGTATGAGCGCAGGAGTACCCAGCTTTTATACTCGTTTCCGTTATTTAATCCGAGCATATTATGCTTTTGTTCAAACTTTATGCGATACGGCTTTTCATCACCTTGATCAGCCGAGGAATTCCCCCTGACCTTAACACCGCCCGCCGCTGAAAGCTTAAACTCATCTCCGCAATTGAAAACATCTATTACACTTGCTGTATATGTATCCTTTGAGAGTATTTTATCCTCGTTTTCAGTTGTGATATTAATACACGGTCTTTCCTTTTCATTTGCTATTTTTTCAAGATTGGCAGTTATCTCAGATTCTTTTTCTGCATACTGTTTTTTGATTGTGTCAAGTGCAGGCATTACATTTTCAGTTCTGGATATAGGTGTCGGATCAAGCTCGAATTCGGGTGATTCAACACTTTCGGTTTGTGAATCCGAAGCTTTTGAAGAATCAGAATTGCTGCTATCCCCTGATGCGCAGGCTGAAAAAACTGTAGCACTGATACATAAAGCACAAATAAAAGCAAGTTTTGATTTCATTATAATATCATTCCTCTCATATTATACATAAGCAACCGATCATGACCCTGCTCTGCAAGAAGCTTTGTTATCGCCATATTGATTATTATGATATAATAACATTATTAAATTAACCTTTAATATAAAAAGCGACCAAGATTTCTCTTGATCGCTTATACTAAATACAGTTAATAATAGCTTTAATTTTTTCCGTAAGCCGTTCAATTGATGCTGTATCCTTATCAGAAAGAGGCTTTTTCTTCATCTGACCTATCAGTCTGACAAAAGCCCATAAAGCAGCGTTACGATTAACTCTTTCAAGCTCTGATTCATCATCTGTTTTCAGGTACTGCCTTATAAAGCTTTTATAAAATTCAGCGGCAGTCTGTACAGAAATGCCCATAAAGTCCTCAATAATATGAGAATCAAGTTCAGCATAGCCAACATAGAACAGATACATACTGCTGAGATCAACTATAGGGTCGCCTACAGACATTCTGTCAACATCAATGAACAACGGCTCATTATTTGAGAAGAAAACATTTCCTGTATGCAGGTCTCCGTGAACAAGATATTCAGGAGCAGGAAGCTCGGCTATTATCCCGAGAAGCTTACTTTCAAGTTCATTATCCAGCTTTGCTCTCTTAACCCAGTTCTCAATATAATCAGATGCAATCGGGAATTTCATCTCTTCATTTGGCTTTGTGGAATGAATCTGTCTTGTTATTTCCGCCATCATTCCTGCATAGTAATCAGTATGCTCAGGATTTTTTGCAATCAGTTCGGAGACAGTTTTAGCAGATATAAGTTCAAACATAGCACCATAGCCTTTACCTACCGAAACTATACCAAAAGATATTGCCGTCGGCAGCCCGAGAACAAAAGATGACCTTGCCAGAGCAATTTCACGCTCAATATCAGTATATGTATTCTTTTCATTATATACTTTAACGATCATTTCATCGTTATAACGGTATACCTCTGCCTTAGCACCTTTACCTATACGCTCACAGCCTGTAACATCTATCTCACGGTACTCTTTGTACTTAGTTTTTGACGAATCAAAAGTACCCGGCCAGATATAGTTTATGCGGTCAACATACTCTTTATAGGCTCCTGTTTTGTTGAGCTCCATTTCAACGTATTCGGCGATTGTTTTATAGTACCACCTATGGAAAGACGGATCTTTCTGATGAAGATGATTCCATAGCTTATCGCCCATTTCGCCATAAGAGCCTGCAAGCGAACGAATATTTGACAGTTTATCTGCCAGCCAGAGCATTTTTACACCAATATCAGTGCTTGATTTCAGCCTTTCAAGACTATCTTCCTTACGCCTTTGCCATGTTGCAGCCTTATCCTCTCCCGGGAAATCCTTTTCAGTTTCAGAATCAACAAGAACGGCTACTCTTTCTCCGAATCTCTTTTTAATTTCTCTGAGTGTACCGTCAGTATCCTCAACGATGTCATGCAATACACCTGCGGCTATTATCTCCATATCGTCAGTCATTGTAGAAAGTATCTGTGAAACCTCAAGCGGGTGAAGTATGTATGGAGATTTGTTAATTTTCCTTACCCTTCCCTGATGCATCACAGTAGAATAGATTATTGCTTCTTCCAGTAAATTCATATAGTCTCCTTTAAACAGCCTGTCCTTATAAATTGGACAGGCTGTTAAGGCAACACCGCACGACCTCTGTGCATCAGATGCGCCGTCCAGATTTTCGTCAGATTGCCTAAATTCGACGCAGGCTTGCTGACGCA
>CAMMYU010000103.1:0-13501 GCA_946528545.1 uncultured Ruminococcus sp. | reverse complement strand
GAGAAGGAGGGATTCGAACCCTCGATGAGCTATTAACCCATACACGAGTTCCAGTCGTGCGCCATAAACCGGGCTAGGCGACTTCTCCATTTATTTGACTAAAATATTATATCATATTATTATTGTTTTGTCAATACTAATTTGTAAATTTTAATTTTTGCATTTATATGCTTGGAAATAGCGAAAACAGGGCACTTAATCGTTTTAGCTATTGACAAAATTGAAAAAATATGTTATTATATTTTATATAAAAGAAATTTGTCTTGGGGAATCTGAATTTAGGAGGGTATAATGATAAAAAAACAACAGAATGGTTTCACTTTGATAGAGTTGGTTGTTGTTATAGCTATTATAGGTATATTGGCAGCCATTTTGATCCCTACTATGATGAACTATGTTAAGAAATCCAGATTAAAACAGGCTAATGCAAATGCAAAACTGATTTTTAATACTGTTACATCCGAAGCTGCTGTCATTCTTTCTGAAGGAGATAATATCAGTTCAAACGATTCATTGGGCTCGGGTGTTGGTATTAAGATTGAACCGAATATGTCATCATCTCTTTCGGGTAATCAAAAAAAACTTGCTGATGCAGTTTATAAAGCTTTCAAAAATAATGGTTCTGATGCAGGCTACTGTTCTTATGTTTTTTCTTCTGACGGAAAATTGAGCTTCTCTCAATGGTCGTCTGCACAAACACATTCGATCCTTGGTCAGTATCCTAATCCCTGCAGTGATCCTGATGATGCTTTTAAGGATTTTAGCAGTTCACCTTATTCTGTAAGCGATTGGAACTAGAATGATTATTTTAGGCATTTGAGGTTTTTGCTTCAAATGCCTTTTTTAGGAGATTTATGAGTATGATTAAATTAGCGATGTTTGACCTTGACGGGACTTTGTTTGATACGTCAATGTCAAATTTCTATTCCTATTTTGATGCGATAAAACAAATTTGCGGTCATGAGATTGATAAGGATTTCTTTTTGACTAAGTGTTACAGCAGGAATTACCGTTCTTTTCTACCCGATTTAAGAGTAGGGGAGAGTGAAATCAAGGCAGTTCATGACTTGAAAATTGAGTTTTATTCAAAATATTTTGATACAATTAATGTCAATGAGAAGCTTATCCATATTGCCAAACTATTAAAAAATGATGGCTGCAAGCTTGCAATTGTTACTACAGGCTCTAAAGTTAATACCGAGGAAATTTTAACGCACTTTGGCTATCTTGATCTGTTTGATTTGCTTGTTACACAGGAAACTGTAAGCGCTGCCAAGCCTGCTCCTGATGGTTATCTATATGCTATGAAGCACTATGGTGCAAGTGCTGATGAATGTGTAATATTTGAGGACTCAGATGTCGGAGTTGATTCGGCAATGCCTTGTAAAACAGCCGTTATGAGAATACTATCCTTTTAAAATAGTACGCTGCGATGAATTTATACATCGCAGCGTATTTTTTTATAAGCCTTTAGCCTTTTTCAGAGTGATTCCATTATCACCTAAAGGTATCTCATGGTCAAGACCAACGAATTTACCACTCTCTTGCCAGAGAACTTCTTTTACAAAGTCATATTTCTCATCGTCCCATGTTGTGAAGTCATCAAGTACAAGACCGCCTGTATCTCCTGAGTTTGCATTAAAGCACCAGAAGGTGTGGTTCAGGTGATTGTCTTTGATGAGCTTCTTCATATAGGTCATCCATGTTATGTTGGGTTCAGTCATGAAGCCGCCCCATTCGCCTACAAGAAGGGGTGCAATGTCCTTGTTTTTAATGAAGAGCCAGTTATCATTCCAGCAATCTTTCTTTAGGCTTTCAAATGTATAGTCACCCTCAAACCAAGGCTGCTGATAAACAGTCGGGCCGTAATCGTGAGGGGAGTACACAAGCTTGTCCTGATACTTTCCAAGATCTATCGGGTAATCCTTGACACCTCTGAGGTTTCCGCCCCACCAGTTAAAATAATAATCATCGTTGCTGCTTGAAGAGTAATCCGAATTCTTTTTCAGATTCTTCGGATAAATTTCAATTCCCTCTACCATTATAAGTACGTTTGGATTTTTTGCAAGAACCTTTTTAGCAGCGGTCTCAGCAACATATTTCCAGTTATTATCATCTTTTGAGTCGTTCCATATTGCAGCCTTATTGCCCTCGTTCGGCTTTCCATGAGGCTCATTTTTCAGGTCAAAGGCAATAATCGTGTCATTGTCCTTGTATCTGTCAGCCATCCATTCAAGAGCAGCATAATAATCATTTACAGATATTCTGTCAGTACACCATAGATTAGCGTTGTGACCTGCTGCATCTGTCTCTGCTGAGTGTATATCAGGCATGACCTTCATACCGTTTTCCTCAGCTAGCTTCAGGAAGTATTCAAATATCTCCAAGCTGTTCATCTGATTGAGGTCAGGGTTATATGCATTATTGTAATTAGCCTGAGGATATTCACCGTCAGCCCAATTGTTTATAAGCTCTGCTGAAATCGGTACACGGATAAGATTAAAGCCATGGTCTGCTATTGCTTCAACTGTAGAAACAAGCTCGCTGTTCCACAAACCGTCAAATATATTTGTTCCGGTATTGTAGCCAAACCAGTTTACACCTGTTATCCAGACTTCTTTGTCATTTGCGTCAAGTATTTTACTTCCATCAGTGTGAAGCCAGTCATCGCCTTGTTTAGCTTTAGATGAGCGTTTCAGCAGCTCCTTGGTATCCTTGCCTGAGCCCTGATTATTATTGTTATTGTTCTGATCGTTATTCTGCTGATTCTGAGATACCTTACCCTTTTTTACAATACACTCTGTTCCGTTCAGCTTAGCCGATTTTACGTTCAAAGCCTTTCCTGTGCCGATGTTGCAGCCGCAGGTAGTAGATGCGCCCTTAGCTATGTCACCGTTATAATCAGCATTAGTGATTGTCAGGGTATTACCTTTAACCTTAAATGTTCCGTTCCAGCCGTCGCACGATTTAAGGTCTTCGATTTCGAGTTCAAGCTTCCAGCCTGAAATAGCATCATCGGTATTGTTTTTGATACCGATATCCATGCCTGTCATTGTCGTATCGCCGTCTTCCCAGGTGTTGTTGCCTGAGTAGGTAATGATGATGCCTTTTTCCTTGCTGTCATCTTCTTTTTCAGATTCGGATTCTTTCTCTTCCTCGGAGTCCTCCTCTTCTTCATCTTCAGAGCTCTCCTCCTCTTTTTTTGAAGATTCGCTCTTGGAACTGCCGGCAGCCTTTAAAGAAGATGATGTCTTAGACGAAGACGATGAGTCAGAGTCGCCGCCTTTTGAAAAAGCAAAGATCATAACAATAATCAGAGCAAGTATAACTATACCCATGCAGATTATTATCCCGATAAGCTTTTTCTCTCTTACAGCAGCCTTTCCGCTTGTCTGTTCAGGGATACTTTCGGGTGCTTTATCATTCGGGCTATCAGGAGTTTTCTTCTCTTCATTTTCATTCATAATGTATACCTCCGTTCATAATATTTTCTTCGGTGAACATTATAGCATAATTTTATGCAAATGTAAAGCTTTCAGTCAAAAATATGTGTTTTTCTATTGACAATTGTGAGCCTGTCTGATATAATTTTTGATGATATTCAGATAAATATAAAAGAGCGCTCCTAAAAAGGAACGCTCTGTAGGTGTGACTGAACCGATAAGCCGAGTTTTGTCGTGTGCGGTAATCTATCTTGTCTGTACGTCGCCGTACAGCTCCAGCCACCTATAGCCACAGATCTGACGAGCAGCCATTGACCTGAAAACTACCATTGGTGTTGCATCGGATAAGGTTTACATACCCCGTACATCTCTGCAGGGGTGGTGAGCTCTTACCTCACCTTTCCACCCTTACCGCATAAAGCGGCGGTATATCTCTGTTGCACTTGCTCTAAGGTCGCCCTCGGCTGATGTTATCAGCTATCCTGCTCTGTGATGCTCGGACTTTCCTCATAAACTATGTTTACGCTACCGCATAGCTCAGTCACATATTGATTATAGCACGATATCGTTCTAAGAATGTAAAAAAAGTATGAATTTTTGAGATATTTTTCACTCAGGCTTGACTTTTGGGGTCGGATATGATATGATATTAAAGCCGCATATTCACGGTTTACGGAAGAATTATGTCCTTACAGCATGATCACCGTGCGTAGCGAGATCAAATTAAAGGTGGTGCATTCAGATGTACGCAGTAATCGAGACAGGCGGAAAGCAGTATCAGGTAAAGGCAGGCGACGAGATCTTCGTTGAGAAGCTCGCTGTTGAGGCCGACCAGGCAGTTACTTTTGACAAGGTAATGGCAGTTGGAACTGATGACGGAATCAAGGTAGGTGCTCCTTACGTTGACGGAGCAACAGTATCCGCAAAGGTTGTCAAGAACGGCAAGGCTAAGAAGATCACAGTTTTCACTTACAAGCCTAAGAAGGGCGAGAAGAGAAAGATGGGTCACAGACAGCCTTACACAAAGGTAGTTATCGAAGCTATCAATGCATAATGATAATTGCTGATTTTTTTAAGGCTTCCGATAATAAGCTGAAGGGCTTTTCGGTATCGGGGCATTCAATGACAGCAGAATCAGGGTCTGATATTTGCTGTGCAAGCGTTTCGTCGGCTGTAATGCTGACAGCAAACCTTGTTACTGATGCGTTTAAAGAGGACGCAAAAGTCAGGGTAACAGATAATGAAATTAAACTAAAGCTCGGGGAGGATGCCGAGGGAACAGGTGATAAGCTTGTTTTAGGCCTTCTTGAACACCTGTATTTTATAGGTGAGCAGTTTCCCGGGGCGGTAAAGGTCAGCGTCATTGATTTAGACGGCTGATATATCACTTTTACGGAGGTGTAAGTATAATGATAAAGATCTCTATGCAGTTTTTTGCACATAAGAAGGGAATGGGTTCTACTAAGAACGGCCGTGATTCCGAGGCAAAGAGACTTGGTGTTAAGAGAGCTGACGGACAGTTCGTTCTCGCAGGCAACATTCTTGTCAGACAGAGAGGAACACACATTCATCCCGGTGAGAACGTTAAGCGTGGTTCAGATGATACTTTGTTCGCTACTGCTGACGGTGTTGTAAGATTTGAAAGACTTGGAAAGGACCGCAAGAAGGTTTCTGTTTATCCACAGGCATAAGTCAAAACGTATGACCCTGAGCATTTTGCTTGGGGTCTTTTGTTAGTTGATGAAGGGAGGCAAGGAAATGTTTGTCGATCAGGCGAAAATTTATATAAAAGCTGGCGACGGCGGTGACGGTGCTGTATCGTTTCATCGTGAAAAATATGTAGCGGCAGGCGGTCCTGACGGCGGTGACGGCGGCAGAGGCGGAAATATAGTTTTTCAGGTCGATGATAATATCTCCAACCTCATTGATTTCAGGTATAAGAAAAAATATACTGCTGAAAAGGGTCAGAACGGCTCAGGCAAGAACTGTTTTGGTAAAAATGCTCCTGATGTTATAATTAAAGTTCCAAGAGGAACTGTTGTTAAGGAATATAACACAGGAAGAATACTTGCTGATATGTCGGGAGATGAGCCTGTTATTATAGCTAAAGGCGGTAAAGGCGGAAGAGGAAATGCTCACTTTGCTACCTCGACCCGTCAGATCCCGAGATTTGCAAAACCCGGCTTTAAGGGCGATGAGTATGAAGTTCAGCTTGAACTGAAGCTTATTGCCGACGTCGGACTTGTAGGCTTCCCGAATGTTGGAAAGTCTACACTTATTTCTGTAGTATCAGCGGCAAAGCCTAAGATTGCAAATTATCACTTCACAACACTTACTCCCGTTCTGGGCGTTGTTAAGATCGACGAGGGGCAGTCATTTGTAATGGCTGATATCCCAGGTCTTATCGAGGGAGCAAGTGAGGGTATCGGTCTTGGACATGAGTTTTTAAGACACGTTGAAAGATGCCGTCTGATAGTTCATATAGTTGATGTTTCGGGCAGCGAGGGAAGAGATCCGATTGAGGATTTCGAGACTATCAGGAGAGAGCTTGAAAACTTCTCGTATGATTTAGCTGAAGCACCGATGATTGTTGCAGCAAATAAATGCGATATGGCAACGGAGGAACAGATAGCTGCATTTAAGGCTTATATTGAAGAGCAGGGGCTGCCGTTCTATGAAATATCGGCTGCTACTACACAGGGCACTCAGGAGCTTGTAAAGGCTGTTTATTATGAGCTTCAAAAGCTGCCGCCTGTAAAAAGGTTTGAGGCTCAGCCTCTTACCCGTGAGGAGCTTGATGAGAAGCTTCTCTCAAAGAAAGATTTTGAAGTTACCGTTGAAGACGGTATTTACTTCGTTGAGGCTGACTGGCTGTGGGATATCCTCAGAACAGCCGATATGGAGGATTATTCGTCACTTCAGTATTTCCAGAAGGTGCTCAGATCAAGCGGTATAATTGATAAGCTTGAAGAAATGGGAATTCAGGAAGGCGATACGGTTTCGATCTTTGATTTTGAGTTTGAATTTGTACACTAGGGGGTATTGGTATGCTTCCGATGTCTGACAGAGATGCTATGCAGTATTCTCCGCTGTCGCTTGCTTTTATTGGTGACTGCGTGTACGAGCAGTTTGTAAGAACAAGGCTTTTGCTGCTTGCGAATATGCCTGCGAGTAAGCTCCATAAGCTTGCTGTTAAGAGAGTCTGTGCTGAGTATCAGGCTCAGGCTGTTAGAAAGTGGATAGATGAAGAGCTGCTTGATGATAAAGAGCTTGAGGTTTTCAAGAGAGGAAGAAATAGCAGCGGTATTTCTGCTCCGAAGCATTCAACTGTAAGTGAATACCGTATTGCGACAGGCCTTGAGTGCTTGTTTGGTTATCTTTATCTGACAGGTAAGCAGGAAAGACTGGAAATCTTGTTTAATTCGGCATGGGAGATCAGCGGAGATGATCTCGAAATATAGATGTATTTTATTTAAGGAGTGAGTAAAAATGTCAGGTCATTCAAAATGGGAAAATATTAAAAGAAAAAAAGGTGCAACCGATGCAGCCAGAGCTAAGATTTTTACTAAGATAGGCAGAGAGATTGCAGTTATAGTAAAAGAAGGCGGACCTGATCCTGCAGGTAATGCTAAGCTTCGTGATGCTATTGCGAAGGCAAAGGCAAATAACGTTCCTAACGATAATATCGAGAGAATAATTAAGAAGGCAGCAGGCGACGGCGACAAGAACAACTACGAAACAATGGTTTATGAGGGCTACGGTCCATGCGGTGTAGCAGTAATCGTTGAGTGTCTTACAGATAACAAAAACAGAACAGCAGGAGATGTACGCCACTATTTTGATAAGTTCGGAGGAAACCTCGGAACTACAGGCTGTGTATCGTTTATGTTCTCTGATCAGGGTACGGTTGTTATTGAGACCGGCGGAGCAGATGAAGACAAGATCATGGAGGACTGTTTCGAGGCTGGCGCTGATGACTTCAATATTGATGAGGATATGGCTCAGCTTGTGTGCGATCCTAACAAGGTAACCGCAGTAAGAGAGGCTCTTGAAGGCATGGGTTACACGGTAGTTTCTGCTGAGGCTGAAAAAGTACCTTCAAACTACACAACAATTGAAGATGAAGATGCTATCAAAAAGATGGGACTACTTCTCGATGCACTCGATGACAATGATGACGTTCAGAACGTTTATCACAACTGGGAGAATATGCCCGCTGAAGACGAGGAATAATAATTATAGCCGATATACCCGCATAAGGTATATCGGCTTTTTATAATCTGCAAAGCATAATGTATTCTTCATTGTTCCGGTCTACAATCTCAAAACCAACTTTTATATACATTTTTACAGCATAGTTTTCTTTCTGAACTGCCAGAGATGCCTGCTTATATCCTTCGTTTCTGAGTTTTTCAAGCATAGCTCTCATCAAGGCAGTTCCGATTCCTAAATTCCTGTATTCTTTATACAGAGAGATAGCAAATGACGGTGTTTCATCATCAATGTGACCGTAATCATTCATTATCCTGACCCAGACAGCACCAATTACTTTATCTTCTGATTCGGCAACAAGCGCATAGTCACCACTTCTCTTTCCGAATTCAGAGACATATACCTGTAGTTCAGGCTTTTGGATAATATCTTTAGGCGGTGCAGATATGCCATCGGGTATAAAGATTGCTTCATAAAGAAAATCGTTTAATAAACAGTATTCATCTTTTTTTATTTCTCTTATAAAATACTCCATAGTTACTCCGATAATATTATAGGATCGTTCCTCCGCCGATCACATATTCTCCGTCATAAAAGACAACAGCCTGACCTTTAGAGATTGCTTTGTGAGGCTCTTTGAATTCTACATGGACATTTCCGTCAGGAAGCGGTGTTATAACACATTTGTTATCCTTTTGATGATATCTTGTTTGGGCAGTGCAGGCGAGAGGCTCGGTTAGTTTATCAAATGAAATAAAGCTTACATCTCCTGCTGTGAGTTCAGTCCTGAAAATCTGTTCCTTTGTTCCAAGAATAAGACGGTTATGCTCTGTATCCTTCTGAACAACGTATAGCGGCTCATAGTATGAAACGCCGATACCCTTTCGCTGTCCGACGGTATAATGAATAAGCCCGTTATGCTCACCCAGCTTTGTGCCGTCAGTAAGGATAATGTCGCCGTGCTTAGGTTCAAACGAATTGTTAATAATAAAATTTGCATAGTCGCCATCGGGGATAAAGCAAATGTCCTGACTGTCCGGCTTAGAAGCATTTATCAGATCGTTTTCCGCAGCGATTGAACGTATTTTATCCTTGTTCATTTCACCGACAGGGAAGTGAGTATGTGCAAGCTGATCCTGCGTCATAGCATAGAGAACATAGCTTTGATCTTTGGCTCTGTCAGGAGAGCGTTTCAAAAGCCAGCGTCCGCTTTGTTCGTTAAATTCTCTAGTAACATAATGCCCTGTAGCTATATCATCAAAGCCAAGCATACGGGCTCTTTGAAGAAACTTGTCGAATTTCAGATGCTTATTGCACTCAATACAGGGATTCGGAGTTGCGCCGCTAAGGTAAGTGTTTACAAAATTGTCTATAACATATTTCTTGAATTCGGCATCGAAATTAAATACGTGAAAATCAATTCCAAGCTTCAGCGCAACATATCTGGCGTCTTCAACATCGTTCAGCGAACAGCAGGTCTTGCTTTTTTTTACACCAATATCATCATTTGAGTATAAATGCATTGTTGCGCCTGACACCTCATACCCCTGATCTAACAGAAGCTTTACCGATACAGAGCTGTCCACTCCTCCGCTCATTGCAACAAGAACTTTTCTTTTATCCATTTTCCTCACCTGTGACCCCATTCAGGATTTAGTTTTCTGAGATTATCTACTGTCTCTTTTAGCTTTAAAGCGATGTAGTCAACATCTTCAGCAGTGTTTTCCTCGTTAAGCGAGATCCTTACCGTGCTTTTAGCACTATCTATATCTGCTCCAAGCGCAAGCAGCACATGAGAAGGTTCTATAGAGCCGCTAGTACAAGCAGCTCCTGATGATACACATATACCCTGTAAATCAAGAGCTAATACCAGACTTTCTCCCTCAATTCCGCCAAATGACAGATTTATATTTCCGGGCAGTCTGTTTTCAAGACTGCCATTTATATACATTTCGGGAATGTCCTGCAGGTTATCAAGCAGCCTTTTTCTTAAACCTGCGATATAAACAGTTTTCTTCTCAATATCAGAAACAGCTTCTTCAATAGCCTTGCCGAAGCCTGCAATATAGGCAACATTTTCTGTTCCGGCCCGTTTATTTCTCTCCTGATGACCGCCGTGCATAAACTTTGGAAGCTCTAAATCTTTTCTATAATACAAACAGCCGATACCCTTCGGAGCATGGATTTTATGTCCTGATATAGACATAAGATCAATATTCATCTCTTTAACATCAATTCTTATATTGCCGATCGCCTGTACAGCATCGGTGTGAAAAAGAATACCCTTATCACGGCATAGCTTTCCTATCTCAGATATCGGCTGGATAGTTCCGATTTCATTGTTAGCTGCCATTATGCTTACAAGAAATGTGTCAGGCTTTATAGCTTTACATACATTTTCGGCAGATACAAAACCATCGGAGTTGACAGGAATATAAGTGAGCTCAAATCCATATCTTTTAAGATACTCACAGCTTTCAAGAACAGCGCTGTGTTCTATCGCAGATGTAATTATATGTTTCTTTCCGAGCTTTTCTCCAAGTCTTGCACAGGCTTTGATTGCTGTATTATCAGATTCCGTTCCGCCGCTTGTGAACAGAATCTCATGTACCTCTGCTCCGATTGCCTTTGCTGTTTTCTCTCCGGAGATGAGTAAAGCATTTTTGCTTTCCCTGCCCAATCCGTAAACCGATGAAGCGTTCCCGAATTTTTCGGTAAGATAGGGCAGCATTTCATTTAATACAGATTGTGAAACTCTTGTAGTTGCAGCATTATCAGCATAAACAAATCGCTTTTCCATAACTATTCCTTTGCGTATAGCCTTGACTGCTCAACGGCCAGTGTATCACAGCGTTCATTCTCAGGGTGGCCTGCGTGACCCTTAACCCAGATAAACTCTACAGTGTGTTTATCAAGCAGGCTCAGGAGTGTATCCCACAGGTCGCTGTTGAGTGCAGGCTTTTTATCGGCTTTTATCCAGCCTTTGGCCTTCCAGCTTTTTGCCCAGCCTTTGGTCACAGCATCAATAATGTACTTTGAATCACTGTATAACTGAACGTCACACGGCTCTTTCAGCGCAGAAAGAGCACTGATCACAGCTGTAAGCTCCATTCTGTTATTTGTTGTTTCGGGCTCGCCGCCGCTTAATTCTTTTTCCACGCCCTTATAACGCAGTATAGCTCCCCAGCCACCCGGCCCCGGATTGCCCGAGCAGGCGCCGTCTGTAAATATTTCAACTGTTTTCATAAGCACCTCAAGATACTACACCTTTATCAGCTTTAATTATTAATTTTATGCCATCATCAACCGTATAATTATTACTCATTTAAATACCTCCTAAAATCAATGCGATAGATTTTACTTTTCCCGTATCAGCGATCCTAAAGATGATCATTCTATTATCGTCTATTGCATAATCCATTTTACATGATCCATCATCGTGCTCTATTATTCTTGTTGGTTCTCCTAATTTAGAAGTTATATCCTCTTTTGTCGATCTGAGTTTCATGCCTCCAAAGGAAATATTATAATTCAATGCCGTTTTATCATACGTTTCAAGGAAAAAGTCATCATCGAAAACGCTGAATGAAACAACCGTCATATCCCGATCTTCAGATGCTGAATCACCATCTAGGGTCATTGTAGCTATACAATCAGAACCATAATACAGGGCGCCCGAAACATATGAGAGTTCTTCATCAATGCGCTTATTTCTTAATTCATAATCCTCACCCAGATCTTTCAGTGTACAAGGAAAAGAATAATCTTTATCTCCTATCCTGACATTCTGGCATATCTTCTCGAAAACTTCTTCATTGAACTCGCCGTTGAATCCGAGGTCTATTTCGGGTTCAGATTCACTTACAGGTTCGTTCTCGCTTATCGTCTCGGCTTCGGAAGTAACCGAAGCTTTTGTTTCAGTCTTTTCGGCTTCTGAGCTTGAATCATCAGCCTTTTCACCACAAGATGAGAGCGATAGAATCAAAGCAGCTGTTACAAGATAATAGATAATTGTTTTTTTCATTTTAATACCTCTCTGAGTTAATAGCTTCATTAAATGTATTATACTAGTCTATAATTCTCATTATATCATACCACATTTATTAGAATTTTGCAACTCTTGTGTATTATGTTTAATATCTTCATATTTTTTAATAATATCTATGTTTGAAATAGCCAAAAGAATACGTTTTCATTTGTATAAAATGGTTATTGACAGCCTTTGTGAATTATTTTATAATATTAGTGTCAGAGGTTATGTTATTTTTATCTTTGAAAGGAATGTTGATTATTATGAAACTTAAGAAAATTCTTGCATTTTCTGTAGCAATGATTTCTGCTATGTCAGCTTTTGGCTGCGGCTCTTCGAGCTCAAGCTCTTCTGAGGCTACAACTACAGTTAAGAAGGTTGCGGTAAATGATACTCAGGAAATACAGGATATCCCTGATGATGCTCAGAAAGAGATTATCTGGATGGGTACTTATGACCTTAATCCTACAAAGGGCGCTGATAAGACCGTTGAAATGACTCTTTTCAATAACAAGGGCGGTACGGTTAAGTTCAGCCAGGTATCTGACAGTGAGAAATTTGATAAGCTTGCTGCAGCCCTGATGGCTCAGAAGGACGTACCTGATATATTCAAGTATGAGTGGATGGCTTTCCCTGCTCAGGTGCTTAAAGATATGTATCAGCC
Source organism: uncultured Ruminococcus sp. (assembly GCA_946528545.1). Lineage (GTDB taxonomy): Bacteria > Bacillota > Clostridia > Oscillospirales > Ruminococcaceae > Hominimerdicola. Next base: position 1,152 of record CAMMYU010000103.1, on the reverse strand, counting down.
TGTAGACGACATCGTAGATTTCAGCCAGCCTCTGTGGGCTGATGTTAAGAAGAATGCTGATTTGTTCGTTATGGGTGGTAAGCACTATGTTGCTCCTATCAGCTTTACAGTCGGAACACTTATGATGTACGATCAGGACGTTATTGATTCCGAAGGTCTGAATGATCCTTATGAGCTGTATCAGGAAGGCGAATGGAACTGGGATAACTGGTATGAGATGATGGCAGAATTCTGCGGAAACGCATCTGCTGACGAGGAAAGATACGGTATCAACGGCTGGTATCAGACTCAGCTTATCCAGCAGACCGGTAAGACAATGGTTAATTATGACGGTGAGAAGTTTACCTCTAACCTTGACGACCCTGATATTGAGAGAGCAGAGAACCTTCTTTATGATATCGGTAAGAACGGTTATGTAATTCCTGACTGGCTCGGAAATGCAAGAAAGGCTCTTGCTGACGGAAATATCCTTTTCTATTGCATGGGTACATGGGCAATGACAGGTAATAACGGTCCTAAGGACTCCGATACATGGAGAGTAGTTCCTGTTCCTTCCGATCCTAACACAACAGATAAGTATATGACTGCAGATATGCTTGCATATATGTGGGTAAAGGGCTCTACAGCAAATGAAGCTGTAAAGACTTGGTTCGAGTGCAGCAGAATGGCTAATACCGATCAGGAGTATCTTGATAACGGAAGAGAGAAGTTCCTCAATGCTAACCCGAACTGGACTGAGGATATGTATCAGGTATTCATGGATTGCTCATCGAGTGAGTATCAGATGGTATTTGATTACGGCTACGGTATTTCTTCACTGCTTTCTGATGATAATGCTAATGAAGACGGAAGCTGTGTAACAAGAAAGCTTTATGAGAATACAAATAAGGCTGATGACAGCGGTAAGCAGTATTCATGGACTGAGCTCAGAGAGGCTTATTCTTCAACAGTTGATAATGAGCTCAAGACTATCAATGAAGAAGTAGCAAAGTTTAATAAGGAAAATTCATAATTATAATTAAATGATCTGTTTTGACCCGATGATTTTCATCGGGTCATTTTTTGTTATATATATTCTGTTTTCATGATTTTGACATAATTCTGTGTTAATATAATTTAGAAGGGCGGTGAGACTGTGAATCAGGACTTTCG
>CAMMYU010000102.1:0-37333 GCA_946528545.1 uncultured Ruminococcus sp. | reverse complement strand
ACAATAAATCCAAAGCATTTATATATAAAATTGTAAATGATTAGGAATTGATTATTTTACGTTTTAATCAACAATTTTTCGGAATAATGCTTATTGTCGGTCAATCATCTGTATTCTATTTCCATAATAAAATTCCTTATAGGATTTTATATCGAATCTTCTTTTCAATTATACCATAGTCAGAACTTTTTTCAACCCGACAGATATTTATCCCCTCCACCGCAGGCGATGCAAGGTTTCCCGGCGGCAACGATGAAGTAACAGGTGTTAAGACCGAAAACGTGCTTTATATGCCTATCCGTCTACCCCATCGGGGTTTGTTTTGTCAGGCAGGTTTGGTAATGTTATCAACGGTAGAAACATTAACTCCGCTTTGTATCGCATAAGGGACAGTTACAACGAAGAAGAATTGCGTAGGGCAAAAGAAGAGAACAGAAAAGCGTTGTTGCTTCCAGAAAAAATCAGTTGTCATGTAATGAGACACACTTTCTGTACCAGACTTTGTGAGCATACCGATAGTATTGATGTCATCATGTACATAATGGGACATTCAGACATTCGTACTACAATGGAGATTTACAACGAAGTGCAAGCAGAGAAGAAACGCCGTACTTTCAACAACATTGACGGTACTTTTAGGTTGAGATAAATAATATAGGGACTGCTTAACGGGTAAGCAGCCCCTATGTTTTTTGGTAAAAACTTGGTAAAATGACTTTTTTGGTAAATCAAACAGCTCTTAAACTGCGATATTACGCAACTTTTTAATCAATACTCTTCATCGTCGGGAACAGCAATACATCTCTTATAGCAGGAGAATTAGTCAGCAGCATTACAAGTCTGTCAATGCCGTAGCCAATTCCACCCGTTGGAGGCATTCCTATTTCAAGTGCTCTCAGGAAATCCTCATCAAGATGGTTTGCCTCTTCGTCGCCCTGCTTCAGAAGCTCCTCCTGTGCAAGGAAACGCTCCCTCTGGTCTATCGGGTCATTAAGTTCTGAGTATGCATTACACATCTCTCGGCCTGTGATAAACAGCTCAAAACGCTCGACATAATCAGGTGCATCTGGCTTTCTCTTTGTAAGAGGCGAAATCTCAACAGGGTGGTCCATTATGAATGTAGGCTGAATAAGATGCTCCTCTACAAACTCCTCGAAGAACAGGTTAAGGATATCACCCTTAGTATGTCTGTCTTCAAATTCAATATGATGCTCCTTAGCAAGCGCCTTTGCAGAATCTGTATCAGCGACTTCATTGAAGTCAACACCCGAGTACTTCTTTACAGCCTCGATCATTGTCATTCTCTCAAATGGCTTTCCAAGGTCTATCTCATACTCACCATAAGGCACACAGGTCTTTCCGCAGACCTCCTGAGCTACATGACGGAACATATTCTCTGTCAAATCCATCATGCCATGATAATCAGTATATGCCTGATAAAGCTCCATAAGTGTGAACTCAGGATTGTGTCTTGCATCAACACCCTCGTTTCTGAACACTCTTCCAATCTCATAAACTCTTTCAAGTCCACCGACTATCAGTCTCTTGAGGTAAAGTTCAAGCGAAATTCTGAGCTTTACATCTTCATTCAGAGCATTATAATGCGTCTCAAACGGTCTTGCAGCAGCACCGCCGGCATTCGATACCAGCATCGGTGTCTCAACCTCAATAAAATCCTGGCTGTCAAGATATCTTCTGATGGAAGATATAATCTGCGAACGCTTGATAAACGTATCCTTTACCTCAGGATTACAGATAAGGTCTGTATATCTCTGACGGTATCTCACGTCCTGATTTGTAAGACCATGCCACTTCTCGGGCAGCGGCAGCAGATTCTTTGAAAGCAGGGTCATTTCCTCAGCATGAACCGAGATTTCACCCATCTTAGTTCTGAACACATAGCCCTTGATTCCAACTATATCGCCGATATCGCCCTTCTTGATATAGCTGTCAAAGGCTTCCTTTCCAACAGCATCAAGACGAACATAAGCCTGTATCTTTCCACTCTTGTCATGAATATCTATAAATCCTGCCTTACCCATACGTCTCTTTGACATCATTCGTCCGGCAATAGAAACATTTACTCTGTTAGCTTCAAGGGCAGCAGCTAAAGCCTCTTCATCGTCTCCGGCCTGAGCCTTACACTCAGCCTCGACCTTCTCATAAGTCTCCTTAGCACTTACACAGCTTGATGTAACATCATACTTTGTTATTACAAACGGATCTCTGCCCTCAGCCTGAAGCTCGGCAAGCTTTTCCATTCTTATCTTCTTATAGGAATTGATCTCCTCTGCGGAAAGCTCTGCTGTCTCTTCAACAGCAGCAGTATTTTCCTTTACATCACTCATTATAAAAATCCTTTCTGACTGTTATATTCTTGATTACTTTGAAATATCAATGACCTCGAATTTAAGCAGTCCTGCAGGAGTTTCTGCCTCAAAAACATCTCCCACCTTATGGTGAAGAGCTGCTCTGCCTATAGGCGACTCATCAGAAATCTTTCCCGTGTCAGGGTCAGACTCAGTAGAACCTACAATCTGAAGTGTCTCAACCTCATCTAGCTCAATGTCTCTGATTCTTATAACAGAACCAACTCCAATCTCATCAAGTGAGATATCATCGTCTTCAACTACTACAGCATTCGAGATCAGAAGCTCAAGTTCATTAATTCTGGACTCGAGAATAGCCTGCTCATTCTTGGCCTCATCATACTCAGCGTTCTCGGAAAGGTCTCCGAACGAACGAGCCTCTTTAAGTTTCTGAGCAACTTCCCTTCTTTTGACGGTTACGAGGTACTCAAGGTCCTCCTGTAATTTAGCATATCCTGCCTTTGAAACGGTCTTGGAATTTGCAGCCATATTAACACACTCCTATAAATAAAAATATTCCTACAAAATATTATTATACATTATAAACGTCAATTTGTCAAGCAAATAAAAAACAAAACAGCATTTCTCTGACACAAACAGAAAAATGCTGATTTATAACTGTATATCAGCCCTTCATTGCATTATATGCAACCTCGGCGGCTTCAATGTCCATATTACAGCCAAGCCTGTAAAGCTCCGTATTCTGTATCAGCTTATCAAGCAAAATAAGCGACTTTGAAAGCGAAACAGGATCAAAGGGGCGGTACATCTGCTGAATAAGCTTTCCGTAATATGCCTCATAGCTTACTTTGGCAATCTCGTTTTTCTCGCTTCGTTCAAGAATGCAGACTGCCTTAAGCGGTGCTGATGAATTACTTCCAAGTCTGTGCTTACCGTTATACGGGGTTCCGAAAACTGTTACACCTTCATCTGTGATCCGTATAAGAGGCTTATCGTCATTTATCATTACAGCGCGTTCACCGAGAAGCTCTCTCCAAAGCCTTGTATGCGTTGATTTTCCTGTTCCCGACTTTGCAGTAAACAAATATGCCTTCCCGTCAACCTCAATACATGAACCATGAAATAGTATTGTATTATACAAAGGCATCTGTTCGCTTATTTGCCTGTAAACTGCAAGCGTCTCAAGGTAACTGTCAGTGCTTTCATAAGGTCTTCTGCCCTCAGCTATTGCAGATCTGACAGCTTTCTCCCTTTCAGCTGTAAGGTCTTCTTGGCTTATACTGACACAAAAATCTGCTTCACCGTCAGTTAAATAGTCAGCACATAAATCCTTGACTTCATCATAGACAGAGTTTATCTGTATAGTTTTTTTGGCTAACAGAATCTTAAACTCAGGCATAAAGCAACTCCTTACTAAGCAAATAACCTTATCATACATATCGGCAGACAATACAAATATTGCCTGCCGAATAAAAGCATATTAAACCGGTATCATCGGACCTAAATCATCGCTGGCCTGGATAACATCCGCTATTTCAAACATAACTATTTCAATTTCAGCCTCTTCATAATTCAGCTTCATATTTGATCCTTCCTTTCAAATGAATGATCGTTACACATATTTACATTAAATATTATAGCATAAATATAATTATTTTTCTATACATTTCAAATTATTTTACACCAACAAATGTAAATTTTTTGTTAACGAAAAATCCGACCGACGCAAAGCCGATCGGATTGTTTATTATTCCTCGTATTTTTTGACCTTAAAGATCAGTCTAAGCATACCCGATAAAATCTTCGGGCTTTTTACAACCACGATCTTCATAATAAGTACCTCCAAAGTATTGTGCCTTACGGCGTATACTATACTATTCTGAAAAGCAGATTTCTGTTCATAGCTTTGACCTTATGCACAGCAGATAACCACTCTCAAAGCTGATATGTGCAGGATACTCAGATGCTTCATTAGAAACACCAAGAGGGAAATATGGAGTAAGCGTAATATCCTCACAACAGTATTTAGCACCCTTTATAGTTAGTCTCTTAACATCACCGCCATAAGCAAAAAGAGACAGTGACCAATTCTTCATAGGTTCAATCCGATATTCACCTGCAGGGAACATTTCCGCCCTCTGATCATCTGCAATAATACAGCACCTGACACCACGGCTCACACAATATGCCATTGCCTGAATATTTCCGACAGTATGGTCAAGCCTTCCTCCGCAAGCACCGTAAATTGTAATATCATCACAGCCCTCAGATATTGCCCTTTTTAGCGCCAGCATAAGGTCTGTATCATCTTTTTCAACAGGATAAACCTCAGCATTTACACCCTCGGGCTTTTCAGAAGAATCAAAATCTCCGAGAACAATATCAGGAGTAATACCCAGATCAATTGCTCTTCTATAGCCTACATCAGCAGTGATAATAAGGGAAGACTCCAGCTTCTCTCTGTCGAGAACGGTCTTTGATACGGGATCTCCGCCCACGAAGACTGCACAGGGTCTAGCCATTGTTTTTCAGCTCCCATTCCTTTATCTGCTTTGCCTGCTCATACATTGTTACGTAGCTTTCATGCCTTGAACGTGCTATCAGGCCGCTGTCAACGGCCTCAATAACTGCGCAGCCTTTTTCTTTTGTGTGGCTGCAATCCTGGAAACGACATTTACCGATATAAGGAGAAAACTCCGTAAAACACTCAGCAAGCTGATCTTTAAGTATAATGTCATATCTGTTCGTATCAAAAGCCGAAAAGCCCGGAGTATCTGCTATATAACCGCCGTCAGGAAGCTTGTATAGCTCAACAGTACGTGTGGTATGTCTTCCTCTGCCGAGTTTTTTGCTTATCTGAGCCGTAGCAAGCGAAAGCTCGGGAAACAGGCAGTTAAGAAGAGATGACTTTCCTACACCCGTATTGCCCGTAAACGCAGAAAGCTTCCCCTGAAGCCTTTTCTTCAAGCCGGCTGAGCCTTCACCTGTAGTATTGTCTATTTCAAAAACCTCAAAGCCCGAGCTTCGGTAAATATCTGCATACTCATCGGCAGAATACTTATCCACCTTAGTGAAAACTATAACAGGCTCGATCTTCTTGAAAACGGCTACTGCAATAAACTTGTCCAGCAGCGTCAGATTAGGCTTCGGCTCACAGGTTGAGGACACAAACACGAGCGCATCAAGATTAGCAAGAGGCGGTCTTATAAGCACAGACCTGCGCTCTGATATTTTCTCAATTACACCTGTGCTGTCATCTTCAAAAGATATATCAACCCTGTCTCCGCAGACAGGTGAGATATTTTTCTTCCTGAAAATCCCTCTGGCTTTGCACTGATAAACACCGTCGGAGGCTTCTACGGTGTAGATGCCCCCGACTGCTTTGATTATTAATCCTGTCATATTACTGCTGCTGGTCTCCGCCGTCATTCTGTTCGGGCTGCTGAGGCTCCGGCTGTGCTTCTGCATTGAATGTTACATCTACGGTTACATTCGAGCTTGGCATATTAAAGCTTCTGCTGGAAGTAATATCCATTGTCTGACCGCCATAGGTTACAGTAACAGTACCAACTGTGAATCCTGTGTTAGGTGTTACAGTAACGTTTATAGTTGTACCTGCCTTAGCCTTGCTGCTTGATACAGATGCATTTCCTCCGTTACCGCTGTTAATGAACACTTCAAATTCAGACTGTGCTGTAGTTGTAGGACTGATATTGATAAGGCCACTCTCGTTCAGGCTTCCGCTGAGAGTTGCGCTCTTATTATCGTAGTCTATATCATATACAGCGTATCTGCACTGCTGTGTAGTCTCATCGCTCTTAACGTAGATAGTCAGAACTTCCTTCTTCTTACCCTCAACAGTGATGTTTACAGAACCGCCTGCAACAGCCTCACCGTTAGAGATCTTCTGAGTATAAGCTACATTTCCGTCTTTGTAAATATCAAGCGAGTAAGAACCATTAAGGCCCTCAGGCAGCGGCATAGAGAATGTCAGCTGTGTAGGAGCAACCTCACCCGAAGATACATAGATTATAACCTCGGTATTTCTCTCCTGATAAGAACCGGCCTCGAGATCCTGCTCGATTACCTTGCCCTTATCACCGTCATGCTCAACCTCCTGAACGATAGGAGTAAGCTTATTCTCCTTGAGCGACTTAACAGCCTTCTCTTCTGTAAGACCAACTACATCAGGAACTTTAACTCTGGTCTCAACAGGTCCCATGCTGACGAATACAGCAACTGTTGCGCCCTCTGCGTGCTGCTCACCTGCAGCAGGCTCGGTCTTGACTACAAGACCCTTAGCAACATCATCTGTCCATTGCTCTCGCAATACGACATTAAATCCTGCGGCCTTGAGCTCACTCTGGGCGACGGCACTTTCCTTAGCCGTCATATCAGGCACGGTTATCATCTTTTTACCCTTACTTACAGTCAGTGCTATGGTCGTTCCTTCCTTGACCTGCTTGCCGACCGTCTGAGCCTGTCCGATGATGATACCCTCGTCAAACTCATTGTTATACTCTTCTGAAACATCAAATTTCAGCTTGTCCTTATAATCCTGCTCAACCTTTACGATGTTCATTCCAACAAAGTTCGGAAGCGTTACAACGCCCTTTGAACCAAGTCCGTCATCGCCGCTGAATGAATTCAGAACTGAATATACAATAACTATACAAGCAATAATTACAACTGCAACGGTCATTCCGAGGAGAATAGGAACTACATAAGAACGCTTCTTCTCGTCCTCTTCGTCCTCATCATCTTCCTCTTCGTCATCATCGTAATCCTCTTCGTACTGATCCTCTTCATCATAAATGTTGTTTGAGGAAACCGGCACTACAGGTGCATTATCAGCTGCTGAAACACCGTTCTTATAGCCGAATACTACGGAAGGATTGATCTTGAATGTATCTATATCCTTAATCATCTCGGCTGCAGACTGATAACGTCTGATAGGATCCTTCTCCATTGCGTGGATAACGATCTCTTCAAGCGCCTCAGGAATAGAGGGCATTATCTCTCTTGGCTCAACTGCCTTGTCCTGCATATGCTTGACAGCTATAGATACAGGATTCTCGCCCTCAAACGGCTTCCTTCCTGTAAGCATCTCGTAAAGCATTACACCAACAGAATAGATGTCAGACCTTTCATCGGTCATATCACCTCTTGCCTGCTCAGGTGAAATATAATGAACAGAGCCTATTGTCTTATCAGAAAGGGTCTTACCGTCAATTCTGGAGAATCTTGCGATACCAAAGTCCATGACCTTGATAGTACCGTCAGTGAAGAGCATAATATTCTGAGGCTTTATGTCACGGTGAACTATACCCTTGTCATGTGCGTGCTGTAAAGCTCTCAGTATCTGTGTTACAAAGTGCAGTGCATCCTTCCAGCGAAGCACACCCTGCTGCTCAATAAATTCCTTGAGCGTGATACCGTCAATATATTCCATAACAATGAACTGTATCTCATCAGAAAAGCCCACATCATAGATCTTGACGATATTAGGGTGAGAGAGCACCGCAATAGCCTTGCTCTCATTCCTGAATCTCCTTAGAAACTCCTCGTTCTCAGAGAATTCAGCCTTCAGGATTTTTACGGCGACAGTACGATTTTCCATAACATCTATAGCTTTATACACGTCAGCCATTCCGCCGACGCCTATAAGCTCGGTTATTTCATATCTGCCGTCGAGCTTTTTGCCGATATTAGAATCCATTCAATTCAACTCCAATTCTAATCTATATACTTATGTTCCTTTATCAATTAGCTATGATAGCAGCAGTTATATTATCTCTTCCGCCGCTTTCATTTGCATAATTTATCAATGTTTTTATAGCCTCATCGAGGTTTTTGCCAAACACAGTCTCATAAATAAAATCATCAGAGCAGTAGTTTGACAAGCCGTCAGAACAAAGCACTATCGAAAAATTGCCCCACTCCTCAAGCTCGAAATAATCGACCTCAACATCGGGTTCAACTCCGACTGCCTTTGTTATGACATTCTTCATATGGTGATTTTTAGCCTCTTCATCGGTTATCTGTCCCGACTGACGAAGCATTTCAACATAGGTATGGTCAGTAGTTATCTGCTTTATGCCGCTGTCAGTCAGAATATACGCTCTGCTGTCTCCGACATTGACAACGTAAATACACTTGTTCACAACAAGTGCTGCAACGCAGGTAGTACCCATACCGTTTTTATCTATATCCTCACGGCTCTTTTCATAAACTACGGTATTCGCAGCATGAACAGATGTAAGAAGAAGATTTCTTATAGAATTTGGTTTCATATCAGGACGGAAATTATCAACTACCCTGTGCGCAATCGTATCAACAGCAAGCTGACTTGCAACTGCACCCGAGGCTGCGCCGCCCATACCGTCGCAGACTATAGCTACAGACATATTATCGCCAAGAAATCTTGTCTCAACTCTGTCCTGGTTTTCTTCTCTGACTTTACCTTTATCAGTATTCGATGCAACGAACAAACGGCTCACCGTCCTTTCTGCTATATTTCATACTCTCTTCTCAGCTGACCGCAGGCTGCATCTATATCTGCTCCGAGGGTCCTTCTTACTGTGGCATTTATACCAAGCTTTCCGAGAAGATGTGCAAATCTCTTTGCGGCAGCTCTGTCTGAGCTGTAATTTCTCTCTTTAATCTTATTGACAGGGATAATATTCACATGGCAGATAAAACCTCTCAGCAGAGCTGCAAGCTCATCTGCGTGTGCAGGAGTGTCATTCACTCCGTTTATCAGAGCATACTCAAAGGATATACGCCTTCCCGTCTTAGCAAAGTAGTCCTTGCAGGCAGCCATAAGCTCTGATATATTATATTTATTATTGATCGGCATTATTTCACTTCTGCCCTTATCATTCGGACAATGAAGTGATATCGACAGCGTAAGCCCAAGATCGAGCTTTGAAAGCTCATATATCATCGGCACAATTCCGCAGGTCGAAAGCGATACATGACGAAGAGAAAGATTTCTCCCCTTAGGCGCACTCAGCTGTCTCAGGAAATTTACTACATTATCGTAATTATCCAGAGGCTCACCTATACCCATAAGCACAAGCCCTGAAATACTGATACCCTGGTCACGCTCTGTCTCATACACCTGTTCAAGAATCTCGGAAGATGTCAGATCCCTCTTGAAGCCTGCAAGCGTAGATGCGCAGAATCTGCAGCCCATCTTACAGCCTACCTGAGAAGAAACACAAAGCGTTTTTCCATAGCTGTATTCCATCAAAACGGTCTCAATATGATTACCGTCTTCAAGCTCATATAGATATTTTACAGTATTATCGGTACTTGATTCAAGTCTTTTTACAATAAATAGTGATTTTATACAAAACTTTTTGCTGAGCTTATTCCGCAATTGTGCAGAAATGTTACTCATTTGTGAAAATTCTTTGACTTTTTTTACATGAAGCCAATCAAAGATCTGAGCTGCCCGAAATTTCGGCTCACCAAGAAGTCTGATCTGCTCTTCAAGTTCATCATACAGCAGATCGAGTATATCAATTTTTCCGCTTTCATCAAGGGTATACAAGCTATCACCTCAGTCTGCGAAATTTCGCAATAAAGAAACCGTCAGAATCAAACATATCGGGAAATATGGTAACACTTGAGCTGTCAAATGTCTTTCCTGCAAGCTCCCCGATAATTACGGGCTCAAAATCAGGCATTTCAGAAAGAAAGCGCTCAACAACAGCCTCGTTCTCAGCCTTTGACAGCGAACAGGTCGAATAAACTAAAGTTCCGCCGACCCTGACATAAGTCGCTGAAGTTTTCAGAATGTCAAACTGAATCTCAGGCAGCCTTTCAAGATCATTTTCAGGCTTATACTTTATCTCAGGCTTTCGTCTGATAACTCCAAGTCCCGAACACGGAACATCACACAAAACCTTATCTGAAAGCGGTATATCACAGTTATGCTCCTTAGCATTATTTACCGACGCACTGACACAATCAAGGCCGAGCCTTTCAGCACCGCTTTTAATAAGCTTTACTCTGTTTTCATGCAGGTCAAACGCCATTATCTGACCCTTATTATTCATAAGCTCTGCGATAGTAAAGGTTTTACCGCCCGGAGCTGCACACAAATCAAGAACTGTGTCTCCGGCTTTGGGATCAAGTGCCATACAGCAAAGCTGACAGGACAGATCCTGCACATGGATAAGCCCTTGCTTAAACGCTTCAAGCTCCTCGACCGCACCAAAGCCCGAAAGCTTTACGCAGCCGTATCCCATATCTGTGACATGAACACCTTCCTGCTCAAGCATTGAGATAATGAACCGAGTTTCTGACTTTGCAGTATTTAGTCTTGCATATTCAGGGGCTTTTCCAAGCGATGCTCTGAGTATCCCCTCACAGGCATTGAAACCGTAATCGTCTGCCCATTTGCGTACAAGCCACTCAGGGCAGGAGTATTCAAGTGCCAGCATTTTAACCTTGCCCTTAACCGAGGGCAAGCACTTATTATCTCTTATAAACCCACGAAGGAGAGCATTTACAAAGCCTGCTGCGGCAGGATTTCTGCCCTTTTTAGCAAGCTTTACAGATTCATCGACTGCCGCATTATCAGGAACCGAATCCATATACTTCAGCTGATAAATACCCATTCTAAGAATATTTCTTACATCTGAACTCAGCTTTTCAGCCTTTTTATTGCATCGGCTGTCAATTATCGCATCAAGCGTCAGTCTGCGCTCGATAACTCCGTAAAACAGAGCAGCAGCAAACTTCTTTTCACGCTCATCAAGCTGAGAACGTGAGAGCTTCTGATCTAGAAGTATATTTGAATATGAACCGCTTTGCTCCTGTCTGACCAGCAGCTTTAATACAAAGCCTCTCGCATTACCCATACAGCCGCTACCCGAGCTTCGTTCCCGCAGGAACAGGCTTTCCTCTGAGATAATCCTCAGCCTTCATACGCTTTGAGCCCTCAGCCTGAACCTCAGTGAATCTGATAACACCGTCGGAGCAAGCAACAGAAAGCTTGTCATCAAGCACTGTACCCGGCTCTTTATTGGCTTTCATATTCATGACGATCTCTGAGCGATAAACTTTAAGTCTCTTTCCGTCAAGCTTAGTCACTGCACAAGGCCAGTCAGAAAGTCCACAAATATGCTTGTGAACACTGAAAACAGGCTTTGTATAATCTATCTCACACATACTCTTATCAAGCATTCCTGCATATGTCGCTTTTGAATCGTCCTGTTTTACAGGCATTATGCTGCCTGCTTCAAGACCTTCAAGCGTTTCGATAAGAAGCTCTGCTCCTATCACGGACAGCCTGTCAAAGAGCTCGGAAGCGGTCTCGTTTTCACCGATTTCAGTCTCTCTCTGCAGAAGAATGTCTCCTGTATCCAGGCCCTCTCCCATAAGCATTGTTGTGATACCTGTTACAGCATCACCGTTAAGAACACTCTGCTGTATAGGAGCTGCCCCTCTGTATTTCGGAAGAAGCGAGCCGTGAACATTCACACAGCCAAGTCTCGGAATATCAAGCACTTCTTTTGGAAGTATCTTTCCATAAGCTGCCACAACAATAACGTCAGGAGCTATATCCCTGAGAACGTCAAGATATTCATCGGCATCCTTTTTCAGGCTTTTAGGCTGATACACTGCTGTATTATGCTCCAGAGCCAGAACCTTAACAGGCGGCGGTGTAAGCTTATAGCCTCTGCCTTTAGGCTTGTCTGTCTGGGTGAACACAGCCGCGATCTCGTGTCTGCTGCTGTACAGGGCAGCAAGTGTCGGAACAGCAAAATCAGGTGTTCCCATAAAAACTATCTTCATTGCTGTTCGTCCTCTATATTTACAAATTCCTCAACTATTTCAGTGAAGATATGACCGTCAAGATGATCAAGCTCATGACAAACACACTGAGCAAACAGATCAGTTACCTGCATTTCATACCACTCACCGTGTCTGTTCTGTGCCTTGAACTTTACAGCCATTGGTCTTGTTACATATCCCCACTCGCCCGGGCATGACAAACAGCCCTCGAGCACTCTCTGCTTCTCATCGGACTTTTCAAGTATCTCAGGATTAACAAGCTCATAGACCTGATCCTCGATTATGATGACTACAACTCTTCTGAGCTTTGCAACCTGCGGTCCTGCAAGACCAACACCCTCAGCCTTACGCAGAGTTTCAATCATATCATCAATAAGCTGAGCAAGCTTATCATCAAACTCTGTCACAGGCTTGCATTTTTTGTGAAGTATCTCATCACTTTTGTTGAGTATCTTTCTTATTGCCATAATTAATTTCCTTTCGGTCAAAGTCCGATATCACCGTTCAGATCGGCATATATTCTAACGGTCTTTAACTGTTTTTGTTTATAGAAGTCTTCCAGAACTGTCCTTATCATTGCTCTGAAATCCTTTATATTCTTTGATTTAAGTATCAGTCTGTATCTGTAACGGCCATTAATAATACCAAGTGTACAGGGTGCAGGACCAAGAGCTCTTAAAGGAAAGCTTACCTTATTCTCCTTTATATACTGTGCTATTCTTGCCGTTACCCAATTTGCAGCAGCCACAGTCTGGCTCTCCATCGGAGAAGAAAAGCCAAACACACATATATCGCAATACGGCGGATATGTAAGCGTTTTTCTGAGGGCTGATTCCTCTTTGAAAAACTCATCATAATTCTGCTGTGCTGCAAGATTTATAACATAATGGTCAGGCACAAATGTCTGAATAAACGCTTTTCCCGGTTTCTCTCCTCTGCCGCAGCGTCCTGCTACCTGTGTGAGCAGAGAAAAGGTACGCTCATAGCTTCTGTAGTCACCTGTAAACAAGGCTTTATCAAGCGAGATAACACCGACTACAGTTACATCGGGGAAATTCAGCCCTTTTGCTATCATCTGAGTACCAAGAAGTATATCATACTCATGGTTTTCAAAGGCTTTGAAATTCTTCTCATAGGAATACCTTGACGATGTCGTGTCTGCATCCATTCTGAGGAGCCTTGCCGCAGGGAACAGCCTTGCAAGCTCATCTTCTACCTTCTGAGTGCCGACACCTGTAAGCCTGATTTTATCTCCTTTACACACAGGACATTTCTCAAGGTTATCCATAGTATAACCGCAATAGTGACACATAAAGCGGTTATTCTTCTTATGATAGGTAAGCGGAAGCCGGCAGTTAGGGCATGAAATCGGCTGTCGGCAGTCAAGACAGGTCGCATGAGTGCTGTGTCCTCTTCTGTTAAGGAAAAGAATAATCTGCTCATTTCTGTCAAGAGCCGTCTGTATGCCGTCTGCAAGAGCTCGGCTGAAAAGGCCGCTGTTTCCCTCTTCTGCTTCCTGCTGCATATCTATAATGCTTACATCGGGAAGCTTGGCATCATTATATCTTTTATGAAGCTCAAACAGATGAAATCTGCCTTTTTTTGCGTCATTGAAGGTCTCAAGTGAAGGAGTTGCCGAAGCAAGCAAAAGCACGGCATTATGATAACCGCAGCGCTGTACAGCAACATCTCTGGCATGATACCTTGGAGACTGATCGGACTTATATGAGGGCTCGCCCTCTTCGTCCATAATTATTATACCTATATCCGATAGCGGAGCAAATACTGCGCTTCGTGTACCGATAACAATTCTTGCATCGCCGTTTCTGATACGCTTGAACTCGTCTATTCTCTGTCCCATTGAAAGAGAGGAATGAAGCACCGCTATCTTTTCACCAAACAGACTTTTGAACTTTGTAAGCATCTGCGGTGTAAGTGATATCTCAGGCACAAGAAGCATAGCTGTCTTTCCGCCTTTTATGACCTCATTAATGAGCCTGATAAACACTGAAGTCTTTCCACTTCCGGTCACTCCGTAAAGAAGCGCACCAAACGGCTTATCATCATTGACCAAGCTGATAATGCCTTCAAAAGCCTGCTGCTGCTCATCATTAAGAATGACAGATTCGGGATCAACCCTTTCGCCTATCTCTCCGAGTGCATCACGCATGACCTCATAGTCAAAGGTATAAGCAGCGCCCTTATCAACCAAAGCTTTTATTATGCCGGCTGTACAGCCTGTCATATAGCATAGCTCTTTAACAGATGCACATTCGCACTCTGATAACATCTCAGCAGCATTTTTCTGCTTTGGAGTAAGCTCCGAAGAAAAGTCTCCGTTCAGATACTCATCTGTCAGACGAACCATTTTTACAGTTTCGTCTCCGACCTTTCTTTTGAAAAGATCTCCTGTTTCGATATAGCCCTTATCAATAAGGCTCTGAACTGTCTTCTGAAGCTGCTTATTGCTCTTATCACCAAGATGCGAATCAATATCCCTTTGCGACTTAGTATTCCGAAGAAAATCTATAAGCTCCTTCTCGCTTTCATCAAGGCTGTCCTCGTCAATATAAGTGTTTACAAGCTCATAATGTGTGGATACACTTAACGAAAATCCATTAGGGACACAAGATCTGTATGCCTCAAAATAGGTACAAAAAGTATGCTCCTTCAGCCAGAGAATGATCCTCATCATTTCCTCTGTAACAAGGCTTTGGGAATCAACAACAGATATTATCGGCTTAATAGCATCATTATATACCGATTCCTGATAGGTAGAAGCAATAAAGCCTATGACCTTTCGGTTGCCCCTTCCAAACGGAATGAGCACCCTCATGCCGGCTAATACCTGACCTTCCATATCCTCGGGGACATGATAGCTGTAAAGCCTGTCAAAGCTGTAAGAAGCCGCACTGACTGCGACCTTAGCGACAGTAAACACTCCACGCATTATCAGACAAGCTCCTTATCAGTATCAGCCCTTAAGAGCAGGGTCCTCAACTATTCTGTATTCTTTGTTGGCAAGCTGCTCAACAGCAGTCTGCACAGGCTTGATATCAAGAATTTTCTTCTCATTAAAAGCGTCCTCAGTTATCTCTCTTGCTCTCTTTGCGACAGCGATAACGAGCGAATAATAGCTTTCATTATTTGAAAGAATCTCCGATACCGACGGTCTTAACATCATTTTTCAAGCACCTCTTTAATAACATTTATCATATTGTCAGCCTTGAAGGCATCAGCATCATGTGTGCCTTGTCTGGCTGCTTCTATCACTTTATTGAAATCCTTTACTGCGGCATCAAGCTCATCATTCATAATGACGAAGTCATATTTCATGGATTTCTCTATTTCCCCTGCCGCCTTGCTCACTCTTTTTTCAATTACTTCTTCATTCTCGGTTCCGCGCTTATTAAGCCTTCTTCTGAGCTCTCCGACACTCGGCGGAAGAATGAAAATCATAACTGCCTCGGGATATTTTTCCTTTACCTGAAAAGCGCCCTTTGTTTCTATCTCAAGAATAACATCACAGCCATTCTCCAGCTTATCAAACACAGCCTTTTTCGGAGTTCCGTAATAATGCTCCGCAAAACGTGCGTGCTCAAGGAAGCCGTCCTCAGCAATCATTTTTTCAAACTCATCATTACTTAAAAAGTAATAATGCTTTCCGTTTACTTCACCCTCACGAGGGTCTCTGGTAGTGCAGGAAACAGAAAAATACACTGTATTCTCCTCAAAAGCTTCAGCAAGGATAGTTCCCTTTCCGCAGCCCGAAGGCGCAGAAACTATAAAAAGCTTTCCCTTATTCATCTTCATCCTCCCCGTCATCTGCCCTGCTTCCGATAGTTTCGGGAGTAACAGCGCAAAGGATTATATGGTCACTGTCGGTAACAATGACAGTTCTGGTCTTTCTGCCGTAGGTCGCATCTATAAGTGTTCCCTTTTCTCTGGCTTCCTGTATCATTCTCTTAATAGGCGCAGACTCGGGAGAAACAACAGCTACAACCTTCAAAGACGAAACCAGATTTCCGAAACCAATGTTTATAAGCTTCATAAAAACTCCGTTATTCTATATTCTGAATCTGTTCTCTGATTTTCTCTATCTCAGCCTTGACATCAACTACAGTTCTTGTGATCTCTATATCGCTGCATTTAGAACCTGTGGTATTTATCTCTCTGTTCATTTCCTGAACAAGGAAATCAAGCTTTCTGCCTACAGGCTCACCGCTTTGGATAAGCTCTCTGAACTGAGCGATATGGCTTCTCAGCCTTACGGTCTCCTCGTCAACTGCGACCTTATCGGAAAAGATTGCAACCTCTGTAACTATTCTTCTCTCATCAACCTCGGTCTGACCGAGCGCTTCAAGGCTTTCCTTGATCTTGTTGTAAAGCCTGTCATAATAAGCCTTTGCAGACTCGGGAGCTTTAGTCTCTATGAAAGTGACTGCCTGCTCGATAGTATCAAGCCTGGAGCTTATGTCATCATACATTTTCTGACCTTCGGTTATTCTCATCTCTACAAAGCGGTCAAGTGCCGTCTGAGCAGCTTCCTTGACCTCATTCCAGATGACCTCCTCGTCTTCGGTCTTTTTAACAACTGTGAAGATATCGCTCATTCTGCTGATAGAGGTAAGCGACAGATCATCGGTAAGTGCAAGCTCGTCTGCTGCGCCCCTGAGCGCATTAACATAACCCTTTGCAACAGGAAGATTAAGCTCTATCTCCGCATCTGTGCCCTCAAGATTGTATATGAGAACGGACGCCTCGACCTTGCCCCTTGAGATACCGCTTTTAAGGAATGCTTTAAGCTTCTCATCAAGGTAACCGTAGGCTCTTGGTGTCTTTGCTGTAAACTCATAATACCTGTGATTTACAGAGCGTATCTCAACTATAATTTCACGTTTCTCGTTAGTTATATGCTCACGGCCGAAGCCTGTCATGCTCTTTATCATAATAAAGTCCTTTCCGACCATAGATCGTTAAAATTAATATCAATATATTATATCACTTTTTCCTCAATATAGCAATAGTTTTTCACAGTATTTTCAATTTATCTTTACTGATTGTTTATATATTCTGAAATATATCAAGAAGGCTCTTTCCGATATAGATATGAGGATAAGTTTCAAAAGTCTCCCTAGTGGTAGAACCGGTGGTAACACCGACAAAATCAACGCCTGCTCTCCGGGCAGTCTCTGCATCAATATAGCTGTCGCCAATGTAAAGCACATCTGCTTTATCAGCGCCGAACTTCTCAATTATCAGATTGAGACCCTGCGGATCGGGCTTGGCTTCGGTGACGTCCTCTCCGCCGACTATAATATCGACAGGCATAGAGCCAGCCTGCTGTTCAAAGGTCTGCTCTATTCGATAACGGTACTTTGTGGAAACTATACCAACCTTCCTGTCAGCGTGTTTGAGCACCTGCAAAACAGCTATGGTATCATCGTAGAAATATGTATGCTTTACCATTACTTCATCAGCCTTTTTGACGTAAGCCTTGCGAAGCTCCTCACGCTGAGGATTGTTCGGAGTGTCCGTCAGGATATCAAAGCCGTCAACAAGGGTAAGACCAATGGTATTATAGATCTCTCTGTCGCTTTTCATAGGGTAGCCGAATTCATTCAGAACGTGCTTGAAGCACATCAGTATTGCCTCAGAGCTGTCTGCGAGAGTAAGGTCAAAATCAAATACAAAATACTTATATTTACTCATAATACACCTGCTTCTTAAATCTCTCTTCAAGTATAGCACATATCTAACAAAATGTAAATTACATTTATATTACAAAACAGATGCCGCCGAAGCAGCATCTGTCAGTAAAGCTATAAAAATGTTCCGATAAGCAGCGGTGCTAGGACAAGCGCAAACAATCCGACGAGTATGATAATGCCTATTCTTGATGAGCTGCCCTTTTCCCTGACTACCCTTTTATGCCTGATAACCGCAGCTGTTATTATCACAGCCAGAACGAACAGGACAGCAAGCCATGCATAAAACACACCGAAGGCATTATCTATAGTCTCGCCCATTTTCTGAAACTTACTGTCCATAACGTTCAGCTCCTATGCTTATATTTAACCTTGTTCTACTCTACAGTGAAGTCACAGGTAAATGTGCGTGTTCTGCCGCCTGTTTCTCCGTCAAGACCCGAGGTCAGACCCAGGGTCTTTTCTATTCTGTATGTGCCCTTTTCGAGCTCTCCGTAGCCGCCCTCGGAGAAGTCTATGCCTGTTTTTGTCTCGGCATCTTTTTCTGTGTTTATTTCAAGGGCTATATCTCTCCAGAAGGCTCCGCTTATCGGTTCAAGCTTTTCTGCTTTATCGCCGTTGAGCTTATAGAGAGTAAACTCTGTTCCTGTCATTACCTCGCAGCTTTCGGCTGAGCCGTCACTTATGAAGTAAAGGCTCATATTGTTCGGAGTTACCGAATCTGCACGCATTGTAATGCCCCAGTCCTCGGGGAGCTCGGGTATGCCTGTGGAGACAGAGAGTGTCACCTCTGTATTCGGAGCGACAAACTCGCCTGCGGATATCGACTGCTGAACTACTCTGCCCTTTGTGGAGTCATCATGCTGAATATACTCAACCTTTGGTGTAAGCTTGTTTTCTTTGATAAAAGCAACAGCCTCTTCCTCGGTCAGATCTCTTACATCGGGAACCTTACAAGCGTTCTCAACGGGACCCACACTTACAAAGATAACGACCTGTCCGCCTGTTTCATACTTTGTGCCTGCTTCTATATCCTGCTTTACTACGATACCCTTTTCAGCATTATCATCATATCTTTCCCTGATAAAGCACTTGAAGCCTGCTTGTGTTAGTGCTGTCTGCGCTTGTTCCGAGGTCATTCCTACAACATCGGGAACCTCCACAGGTTCAGCCGGGATAGTGAATTGCAGCTCATAATTCTGTGTTTCCCTAACGTCCTCGCCATTGGTGATAACATGGATACCCATACTATAATCACCCGGCTCCAGTGCACCGTAAAGGTTCGACCAGTCATACTTATAGGTAAGTGCGTCACCCTCTTTTCTGAGTACGCCCTCTCTGTATTCATAGCCTCTTGCGTCACTAATGAAGTCAAGCTCATTGGCATTTCCATCATTAATAGAGAACAATTCATAATCACTTCTTACCATCTGATACTGATTGTCAAGCAGATCACAGCTGCGTGTAAAGTTCACTGTCAGGCCTGTGGGTGTGACGGAATCAGGCTCTATTTCTACCGATAGTCCGTCCCAGACCTCGTCATAGACGTTGTAATCATCATAACCGACCGAATGATATATCTCTCCGATCTTATGCTTGACAGTCGGGTCAAACTCGGGGTCGGGATACTGACCTACTGCTGTTGTGTCTTTGCTCTTAGCCCACTGGGCTGCTATCACATTGTACTGAGCGTCGATCTCAAAATAGATATAGCCGTCTTCGATCTCGTTATCAACAAAGGTCCGATAGATGCTATAGTCGATACAGTTGCCTGAATCTGCCTTTTTAAGGTCTGACAGACGGACAGGCTTGCCATAATTGTCCGATTTTCTGTACTCGTCTATTTCGTTTTCCCTTCCGTCTGCAATCAGGTCTGCTACGCAGTTGTTAACCTCGCAAAATAGAAGCTTTGCATTGCCGTTAGCCGTCATAAGGTCTTCCTCGGTCGCAGCATTTTCAGAATCGCCTGCACCCGGATAGTTAAGAATGCCTGTTCCCCTCAGCAGAAAAAAACCGCCTGTGCAGACTATTACCAAAGCAGCAGCCGCTGCAGCAAAAGGCAGGAACTTGCTTCTTACCTTTATCTTTGACTGCTCCTTCTTCTCGACAGGCTCATCACGCTCAGACTCAGTGAAGAGCTCGGCAGGTGCCTGCTCTATATCAATTACAGGCTCTTCGGAGAACTCTTTACGTCCTGCTTTTTCAAGCAGTTCCGTGATAAGACTCTGATCGGGAGTCAGCTTTTGATTGATACTGTTAAAAATATCCGTTTTCATCGTCTTCCTCCAATCTCTGTTTAAGGAGCTTTCTTGCTCGGTTCAGTCTTACGCTTACAGTATTGCTGCGCTCACCTAAAATGTCAGCTATCTCATTTACAGACAAGCCCTGAAAATAATGAAGTATCACAGGTATACGGTACTTCTGTTCAAGCTCTGATACCGCTGTGAAGACCTCGCTTTCTTCATTTGTAAAGGCAAACTCGTGAACTATTTCAAGCTCATCTGTTTTATCAACTCTTGTGTTCCACACACTGTTGTTTACCTGTCTGCATTTGTTCACTGTAACTCTTATGAGCCATGCTCTTCTGCCTGCTTCGGTTTCAAAGGCTATGTTCTTCTTATAATACAGAAGAAACACCTCCTGAAAAACATCATCGGCATCGCTCTTGTTTCTGAGCATTGCAGCTGCTATGCCGTAGACTGTCTTCTTATATTGATTTATTATCCGCTCGAGCTCTCGGATATTGGGATTATAGTCCAGCATGCTTTACACCTCCCTGTATATAAGTCGCTTGAGGAACGGCAAATATTACAGTTAACTCAGATTTTGGCGATAATTACAAAAAACGAAGGAATATTTGTATAAAATCAACATGGGCTGAAAATAACTTTCAGCCTATTGACAAATGTTTTTTTGTATGATATAATCAAATCATATTATTCATATATGATTTGAATGATTGGAGATTTGTTCTCTTATTTTGCGGTATAGCTCGTCACTTCTTTCGGGCTGATGGGAAAGATATGAAACAATAAGCTTTCTCTCGGGAAAGACTATACACCGCTGTCCCCATTTGCCGACCATAGAGTAATGGTCCTTGCCTATGCGGAAGAAATAGCCGTAGCTGTCACCGAAGCCTGTATCAAGACGAGGTGTTACTGTCTCACGAACCGCCTGCTCGGAAAGGATACGCTCACCTGCGAATATTCCGCCGTTAAGATAAAGCTGACCCAGCTTTGTAAGCTCATGGACAGAGAGCTCCATGCCTGTTGCTCCGTAGAAATGCCCCTGAGGACACACGGCATATTTCGGAGACGGTATTTCAAGCGGCGCAAAAAGGCGCTTATCCAGATATTTCATAAGGTCTCCGCCGACTGCGTTTTCTACTGCTCTTCCTACAAGGTAGGCAGGTATGTTTGAGTAGCAATAGCCCGAATCAGTAAAGTCAGTTCCAAGTGAGAAAACAAATTCAAGCCAGTCATCACCCTCGGGGCGGAAGGGGTACTTGCCTGCCGTCATAGTGAGAAATCGGCTGAACGTAAGCTCCTTGAAGGCTTTCGGCATATCGGCTCTTTTTTCAAGAAACTCTGAAAGCGGAGTATCGGCTGATAACAGTCCGTCATCACAGGCGAGCGAAAATGCGGCTGATGTTACAGACTTTGTAACAGAATACACAGGATAGCGGATATCCTCATCATAAATGCATTTAAGGACGGTTTCACCGTTTTGTGTTATCTCAATGCCGTGCAGGTCAAGCCCCTCGGCTGAGAGCATATCTATAATACTTTCATACATAAAGATCATTCCTTTCGGTTTAAGGCAACACCGCACATTAATTATAATACCGCACAGACCCGATGTCAAGGAGGCGTAATTATGAACGATCTATTTTATAAAGGCAGCTTTGGCATTGAGCGAGAGACCTTGAGAATTGACAGTAACGGCAGACTTGCACAGTCACCTCACCCGTTTGGTGATGACGAAAGCCTTACCCGTGACTTCTGTGAAAACCAGACAGAGATAGTTACTCCTGTCTGTCAGAGCGTAGATGAGGCTATGGAGAAGCTCGCCGTGCTTGATACAAAGGCAAGAGAAATACTCTCAGAAAGAGGCGAAACGTTCTGGCTGTACAGCAATCCTCCTCGGTTTGAGAATGAAAATGAGATCCCGATTGCAAACTTCGTTGGCGAGCACAGAGGAAAACGCCTTTACAGAGATCAGCTTGAAAGGCGCTACGGTAAAAGGCTTATGCTTTTTTCGGGAATACATTTTAATTTCTCGTTCAGTGAAGATTATCTGAGGTCTGTATGCGATACCGATGATTATGAGCAGTTCAAAAGCAGATTCTACCTCAGGCTTTACAGACAAATGAGCGTACATAGCTGGCTGCCATTGCTGCTGACTGCTGCAAGTCCCGTTTATGATATTTCACTTGACAAAGACGGTCAGAACGGCTTGAAACGAAGCGGATACTCATCAATGAGATGCAGTGAAAGAGGCTACTGGAATGAGTTTGTTCCCGTATTAAATACGGATAGTATTGAAAGCCTTATTTCAAGCATAGAGTATTTTGTGAATAAAGGTGTGCTGTTTTCTGCAAGCGAGGTTTATCTTCCCGTAAGGCTGAAGCCCAAAGGGATAAATAAGCTTGAAAATTTCAAAAACGGAATCAGCCACATTGAGCTCAGAATGTTTGATATCAACCCTCTTGAGCCGCTGGGAATTGATAAAAGAGACCTTGAATTTGCACATCTGCTTATGATGTACCTTTCCAAAAAGCCTGATATAGATTTTAGCGAAGAGGTTCAGATAACAGCTGTGCAAAACTACAAAAATGCCGCAAAATATGATCTCAGTGAGGTTATGATAGATAACGTTCCCATACTTGAAAGGGCGGCTCAGATAATTGATGATATGAGTAATACCTTTGATGATGAAAAATCAAAACAGATTATTGAATTTGAAAAACACAAGCTTAACAATCTTCTCTGCACAAGGATAAATGCTGAGGATATTTACCGAAGAAGGTGATAAAATGTGCGAGCTTTTCGGTTTCAGCTCTGAAAAACCGACAGATATAAAAGCATTGCTTACGGAGTTTTTCTCCCACAGTGCAAAGCACCCTCACGGCTGGGGGCTGATGCATGACGGAAAAACCATAAAGGGCTGTGAAAGAGCTATCGAAAGCAGTGCTTTATCCGAAATACTTGAAAGCCTGAAACCTCAGACAAGTGCTATGGCACACATTCGGTTTGCAACTGTAGGCTCAATCAAGCTTGAAAACTGCCACCCGTTCAGCGCCGGCGATATTACAGGAAGGCAATGGACACTTATTCATAACGGTACTATCTACTCAGGAAGCAGACTTATACCTTATCTCGGGAAGCAAACAGGTGATACAGATTCGGAAAGGGTGTTTCTCAATATGCTTGACAAGCTGAATGAAGCTCAGGCTGAGAGAGCGCTTTCCTCGGAGGAGCGATTTACGCTCATTGATTCATTTATCAAGGAGCTTGCTCCGAGAAACAAGCTGAATCTTATGATTTCAGACGGCGAGCTGTTATATGTACACAAAAATATGAGGGACACTTTGAAATATAAAAAATATAAAGGCGGAATAGTCTTCTCCACCGAAAAGCTCGATGATGAAGGCTGGAACGAGATGCCGCTTGCACAAGTTCGTGCATACAGGAAGGGTAAACTCGTTTTTGAAGGAAAAGAACATGAAGGCATTTTCGTGCCGACACTGCAATACATAAAGGCTATGGATGCTATGAATATTTGAGACAGCGAAGCAGTAAAAAAGTTTCGCTGTCTTTTTGTGTTGACATTATACAAATTGTATGTTATAATACTATTGTTGATTGGGATATTTCACAAAGTTTATTTTTTATTGCCATTCTGACATCCTTCTTCGTATAAGAATACAAAGAAGTTTGATCTTCTGATTATTTGCACCATACAAAGGAGGATATTTAGTATGGATATTAAACAGTTCAGAGAGTCTCTTTCAGAGGCACAGATAGCACAGCTGAAAAGCAGTGGAAGTATTGATGAGTTTTTCTCCCGTGCTCAGCTAACTGATATTGAACTTCCATTTGAAGCACTTGAAGCAGTTTCAGGCGGTGTAAATGCAAGCTCTAAAAATTCATCAGATAACGTTTTATATAGTCTCTGGAAGAAAATCAAGACTATTGTTACATAATGTTTATTATTTAAGGAGGTTTTGCTAATGAATATTGAAGCCTATATCAAGGATCTCCCGCCTGAACTTCAGGAAAAAGCAAAAGCCTGCAAAAACTATGATGAAATGATAAAGCTTGCGCAGGAGGATAATATTGAGCTTCCTGACGAGGTGCTGGATATGGTTTCTGGAGGCATGTTTATCTGCGACAACATTTTTGCTGAACAGGCAGCTCCTAAGGGTATGGTCTGCCCGAAATGCAAGAGTACGAAAGTAAAGCTTAAACCAAGCGATACTGTTTCCAAGGCAAGTTCAAGCTTTATTCCTTATGAGAAGTACAAGTGTGAAAGCTGCGGTACTATGCTCAAAAAGAAAGCAGGAGGAAACCTCACGGTCGATATTGGTTAAAACACAACAATTTAAGTCCGAGGCCGATGCTTCGGACTTTTTTGTGTACACAATACTTTACATTTTTGATATGCTGTGATATAATTTATTATGGTTATCCCTTTGACACACACAGTTTTGCCCCCAAACCCTCGCTCGTCTGTGAGCATTCGCTCACAGCGAGCTCGGGAGAGTATGGGGGAGGGCTTCGCCCTCGTTACCGACCCATCGGGGCTTCGCCCCGAACCCCATTATCTAAGGCATTTTAATTGGTGTGTCAAGTATATAACCATATAATTTATTTAAGTTGGTTTAAGGTAACTGTACTATAATTTTGAAAAATGAGAGGGGTTATAATATGAGACTTTTACTTGCAGAAGATGAAAAGGAGCTCTCCAGAGCCCTTGTTGCTATACTTAAACACAATAATTACTCTGTAGATGCTGTTTATGACGGTCTTGATGCATATAACTATGCAAAAGCAGAAAATTATGACGGTATCATTCTTGATATAATGATGCCGAAATTGAACGGAATAGATGCTCTGAAGAAAATGAGAGCAGATGGTATCAATGTGCCTGTACTTATGCTGACTGCAAAGTCAGATATTGATGACAGAATAGAGGGTCTGGATTCAGGCGCTGATGACTACCTCACTAAACCGTTTGCTATGGGAGAACTGCTCGCACGTATCAGAGCTATGACAAGAAGGAAAAGCGAGCTTTCCTCAAATACGCTGAAACTCGGCAATATCACTCTCAGCCGTGAGAATTTTGAGCTTACGGGTCCTGACGGAGTTCAGCGTCTTGGAAGCAAAGAATACCAGATGCTTGAAACTATGATGATGAATCCCAAAAGGCTTATATCCACGGAAAGGTTTATGGAAAAGATCTGGGGATATGATTCCGAGGCTGAGATCAATGTTGTCTGGGTGTATATTTCATATCTCAGGAAGAAGCTTACATCGGTCGGAGCAAATGTCGTGATAAAGGCTTCCCGAGGAATGGGCTACTCACTTGAGGAGAAAACGTAAAACTAAGCTTATAAGCTTTCAGGGGGTGATCGGATTTGATAAAGAAGCTTCGCAGAAAATTTGTACTTATAGCAGCGGTCAGCCTGTTTGTTGTTGAACTCGTTATTGTCGGAACGATCAATATTATCAATCACTATAATATTGATAAAGCTACTGACGAGGTTATTGACGTACTCGTTGAAAACGGCGGCGGCTTTCCCGAACTCAGAATGGCAGAGCCTCCTCAGCCTGAGAATATTAACGAGGAACACAAGCCTGATGATTTTGAAGATGATTATCACAATAAGACCGATTACCGATTGATGGATAACTTCAAAAGCAAGAACCTTAATGAAGAGACCCGTTATAAAACTCGATACTTCGTTGTGTTTTTCAATGATGAAAGTGATGAGATAACAAAGGTTGATACCGGTCATATTGCCGCTGTTACAAGTGAGCAGGCTATATCCTATGCAAAAGAAATAATAGATGCAAATGATGAAAGCGGCTATACCGACATTTATAAATACAGGGTCGCTGACAGCGATAACGGAAAAATGATAGTCTTCGTTGACTGCCGTTCAGAGCTTTCAACTGCAAGAAACTTTATGCTTATTTCTATAGTGATAGGTGTAGGGGCTTTTCTGATAGTGCTGCTTCTGATAATTATATTCTCAAAAAGAGCTGTCAAGCCTGTTATTGAGAATATGGAAAAGCAGAAGCAGTTTATTACCGACGCAGGACATGAGCTTAAAACTCCGCTTGCGATCATATCCGCAAATACGGAAGTAATCGAGCTTACAAGCGAGCCCAGTGAATGGACAGAGAGCATTAAAAATCAGGTGACGAGACTCAGCGAGCTGATAAAGGATCTGCTTAATATGGCAAGAGCTGAGGGCGCTTCAAGCAATATGACTTTCATGGACTTTGATATTTCAAATGCTGTCACTGAGACTGCAGAGCCTTTCAGAACGCTTGCCGAAACTAACGGCAAGAGCATTGAGCTTGATATTGACAAGGGGCTAAGATACTACGGTGACGAGGGTGCGGTAAAGCAGCTTGTTTCGGTACTGACGGAAAACGCTGTCAAGTATGCTGATGACGGCGGAAAGATAGAGATAATTCTTAAGCCCGAAAACAAGGGCGTGCGTCTTAGCGTTAAAAATCCATGTGCAGTGCCGCCTAAACACCCTGACAGGCTTTTTGACCGTTTCTACCGTGATGACAGTTCTCATTCAAGAAAAGACGGTGAGAAAAAGGGCGGCTACGGTATAGGGCTGTCGGTTGCAGCATCTATTGTTGAGGCTCATAATGGGCGGATAAGCTGTCATGCAAAGAACGGGTATATAAGCTTTAATGCTCACCTTGGAAAAGCTGCAAAGCAGAGTGATAAGAAAACAAAAAATTCATAATAATAACGTTGACAAACGTGGAATAATGTGTTATCATATCGGTAATAGTTAAATGCTTTGACGGAAAGAAGTAACGCTTGTGAGCGAGTTCAGAGAGTCTCCGTTTGGTGAGAGGAGATACCGTGAGCCTGCGTGAATACATTCCCGAGCTTCCCGCCTGAAATAACAGTAGGGTCGGACGTATGCCGCGTTAAGGCTTATGAGGTCAGTGTCCTGCACTGATAAACTGAGGTGGTACCGTGCATTATGCGCCCTCGGAGGATTTCTCCGAGGGCTTTTTGATTGAAGGGTCGTGATATAAATGAAAATGCCCGACGTTTTCATTCATTATGGAGTTGATTCATTATGTTCAGAGAAATGAGAAGGCAAAAGCAGGCTATCTCTGCCGAGGAGTGCGTAGAGCTTCTGAAAAGTGAAACAAGAGGTGTGCTCTCGATGATCGGTGATGACGGCTATCCCTACGGAGTGCCGATAAATCACTATTATGAGAATGGAAAGCTGTATTTTCATGGTGGAAAGATCGGTCACAGAGTTGATGCTGTAAAGAATTGTGACAAGGTCTGCTATACGGTTTTTGACAAGGGATACCTCAAAGAGGGCGACTGGGCGCTCAACGTCAAGAGCGTTGTTATCTTCGGCAGGATTAAGATAGTTGAGGACTTTGATGAAGCGATAGAGATTTGCAGAAGGCTCAGCTGTAAGTTCACCGATGATGAAGACTACATAAATGAAGAAATAGAAAAATGTGCAAAGGCTACCCTTGTGATGGAGCTTGATATAGAGCATATTACAGGAAAGCTTGTGAACGAAAAATAATCGAGGTGAATGACTGTGCATTTCGGATTTTCATACGTTGGTCTTGTCTATCTGATAATGCTATTTGTTCCCAATATCATCTGGAGCAGGAATCTGCCCGAGGACTATGACAAATATGCTGCTGATGAAAACAAGGTGCTGCTCACCCTTGAAAGGGTCGGTGAGGTCCTGGTGTCAGCGCTGTGTCTTATATTCAGTGACTTCAACATCGGAAAGATCAGTATCCGGAGCATAGTGCTCGCAGCTTCATTTGCACTTATGATACTCTATGAGATATACTGGATAAGATATTTCAGGAGCGATAAGAAAATGAGCGATATGTACAGCAGCATTCTCGGCTTCCCTGTTGCCGGGGCTACACTTCCCGTTCTGGCATTTCTGCTGCTTGGGATATACGGAAGGAATATACTGCTCGTTATCTCAGTTATAATACTGGGTATCGGGCATATAGGTATACATTTACAGCATAAAAATGAGATCAAATAAACGGAGGAAATGAAAATGACTTGTTTTGAAGAACTTCAAAGAAGAGGGCTGATAGCTCAGCTCACAGACGAAAAGGAGATCAAGGAGCTCATCGACAACGGTAAGGCTACCTTCTACATCGGCTTCGACCCGACAGCGGACAGCCTGCACGTTGGTCACTTCATGGCACTGTGCCTGATGAAGAGACTGCAGATGGCAGGCAATAAGCCTATCGTTCTACTGGGCGGCGGTACCGGTATGATCGGCGACCCCTCGGGCAAGAGCGACATGAGAAAAATGATGACCAAGGAGACCATCGACCACAATGTTGAGTGCTTCAAAAAGCAGATGTCAAGGTTCATCGACTTCTCTGACGGAAAGGCGATCGCTGTCAACAACGCCGACTGGCTGCTCGACCTGAACTATGTTGATATGCTCCGTGAGATAGGCGTTCACTTCTCGGTCAATAAGATGCTCTCCTTTGAGTGCTATAAACAGCGCTGGGAGAGAGGACTCACCTTCTTTGAGTTTAACTACATGATAATGCAGTCCTATGACTTCTACAAGCTGTACACTGACTACGGCTGCAATATACAGTTCGGCGGTGACGATCAGTGGGCAAATATGCTCGGCGGTACTGAGCTTATCAGAAAGAAGCTCGGAAAAGATGCTTACGCTATGACCATTACACTGCTCCTCAACTCCGAGGGCAAGAAGATGGGCAAGACCGAAAAGGGTGCTGTATGGCTCGATGCCGAGAAGACCTCGCCTTATGAGTTCTACCAGTACTGGAGAAATGTCGATGACGCTGATGTTATCAAGTGCCTTAAGCTGCTGACCTTCGTTCCTATCGAGGAGATCGAAGAGATGGAGAAAACAATGGAGGGCGCTCAGTTCAACAAGGCTAAAGAGCTGCTCGCTTTTGAGCTTACAAAGCTTATCCACGGCGAGGAAGAAGCGCAAAAGGCTGATGCAGCTGCAAAGGCTATCTTTGCAGGAAGCGGCGACAGCGAGAATATGCCTTCAACAGAGATTCCTGCTTCAGAGACCGAGGACGGAAAGCTCGGTATACTGACACTGCTCGTTAAGTGCGGCCTTTGTGCTTCAAACGGCGAGGCAAGAAGACTTGTTACTCAGAACGGTATTTCTGTGAACGATGAGAAGTTCACAGACCCCAAGGGCATGGTAGACCTTTCAGAGCCTGTTATCATCAAAAAGGGCAAGAAGGTATTCCACAAGGCTGTGCTTGGCTAAGGTTTAAGGTCGGGCGATCACCTTAATGATTTAAGTTTCAGGGTGAATTTTAAGTTAAAATGCAATAAAAATTTTGTCCCGATGTTGGAAAAATATCCTTCATCGGGGCATTTGTATAATCTGAAACCGCGTATTTACGCAGTTTACTTCAATTCTCACTGCTTTTGAAAAAAGTTTTAACTTTCACAAAAAAATCATATTATCTTTAGCTTAATTTAAGGTTCGGGCTATATACTTTAATCATAGCAAAGATACAGATCAAAAGCTGTGAGAAAATACAGCGAAAGGAGCTGATCCTGATGGGAGCTTATCAGGATATATTCGAGAGAGTTGAAAAGAAGTTTATCCTCGATGAAGAGACATACAGGAAATTCATGAAGAGGATAGAACCGTACTTTGAACCCGATAAGTACTACAAGAGCACTATCTACAATATATACTTTGACACTCCGACGAATATCCTCGTCAGAAACTCTATCGAGAAGCCTGTGTATAAAGAAAAGCTGAGACTCAGAAGCTACAGCGTTCCGAACAAGGAAAGCACAGTTTTCATAGAGCTGAAGAAAAAGTACAAGGGCGTTGTTTATAAGAGAAGAGTTGACATGACCCTTGCTGAGGCTGAGGAATTCCTCGGCGGCGGCAATGCACCGGGAAAGAATAAACAGATAGAAGCTGAGCTCAGATACTTTATGAACTTCTATAAAGACTGCGGACCTGCAATGTTTTTAAGCTATGACAGACTGGCTTTCAAGGGCATATCGGACCCGGGGCTCAGACTTACTTTTGATACCCACATACTCTACAGACAGGACAACCTGGGGCTCGATAAGGGCACCTGGGGAAAAGAGCTTCTTTCACCCGGAACAAGGATCATGGAAATAAAAATACCCGGCTCCTTCCCGATGTGGCTCTCACGCATTTTAACTGATCTTGAAATTTATCCCGCTTCGTTCTCCAAATACGGCACTGCCTACGCAAAGGAGCTTACGCAGGAAATAAAAAAAGGAAAGGTGATCACCTGTGCTTAATAATCTGCTGACTATTAATGCCGCTTCAACTGATACTACTACACTGGCGGCTGTTTCTAACAAAGAATTTCTGATATGCTCGCTCGTATCTCTCGGGCTGGGACTTGTAATAGCTTTAGCATTTGCGATAAGCAACAAAGCTAAACAAACCAAGAAATCAAAAGGCTTTCTGATGACGCTTGCACTGCTGCCTGTGATCGTTCAGGTAGTTATCATGATGGTAAACGGAAACATCGGAACAGGTGTAGCTGTAATGGGCGCTTTCGGACTTGTAAGATTCAGATCAGTTCCGGGCTCGGCTGAGGATATATGTGCTATCTTCCTTGCAATGGCTGTAGGTCTTGCAACAGGCACAGATCAGCTTGCGGTAGCTGCAATGCTTGCAGTCGGTGTCGGACTTATCTACATCATCTACTCGTTCATTCCAATCGGAAACTCAAACAAGCAGCTCAAGCAGCTCACAGTTACTATCCCCGAGAGCCTTGACTATGACGGTGCTTTCGATGATATTTTCAACACCTACACATCATCTCATGATCTGGTATCTGTAAAGACTACCAATATGGGCAGTCTCTTCAAGCTAAAATACGAAGTTACCTTCAACAGCAGCTCTGATGAGAAGAAGCTTATTGATGAGATAAGAACCAGAAACGGAAACCTTGAGATCATGTGTGCAAGAGCATCTGATGATATCACTCAGGCACTCTGATACGGAGATGATTAGTATGACTTTTTCAATGCTTAAAAGAGCCGCTGCAGCTGCGGCGGCTCTGACTATATCCATAAGTGCATTTGCAGGCTGCTCAGACAGCAGTTCAAGCAGTACGGGAAGCAGTTCCTCAGCTGTGGTGAATACATCGGGGATAGATACCTCGGTGGCTGCAGAGGACCTCGATGTGGGCTACGATGAAAACAGTGCCGCAAGCATTATTTTTGAAAATACCGCTGCAACAGTAAGCGGCAGCGGAGTTTCAGCTGACGGTGCAGTTGCTACGATCGAAGCATCGGGCGAATATGTTCTGAGTGGAAGCTCAGCAAACGGGCAGCTGATAGTAAATGCTGATAAGGACGCTGAAATAAAGCTTGTGCTGAAAGGGCTTGACCTAAGCTGTGAGAATAATGCTCCTATCTATGTTAAGAAGGCTAAGAAGGTCATTATCACTCTTGAAGACGGCACAGAAAACGTGCTGAGCGACAGCGAAAGCTATGAGCTTGAAAGTGATGAGAACACAGACGGCTGTCTGTTCTCAAAGGCTGACCTTACTATAAACGGAAGCGGTTCTCTGACGGTAAATGCTAACTATAAGCATGGTATCGTTTCAAAAGACGACCTCGTTATCACTGACGGAAGCATTAATGTTACAGCTGCGTCTGCTGCTCTTGAGGGCAAGGACTGCGTTAAAATCTCAGGCGGTGAGCTTAATCTCGATGCCGGAAAAGACGC
Organism: uncultured Ruminococcus sp.; assembly: GCA_946528545.1. Classification (GTDB taxonomy): domain Bacteria; phylum Bacillota; class Clostridia; order Oscillospirales; family Ruminococcaceae; genus Hominimerdicola. The sequence goes on along the minus strand of CAMMYU010000102.1, from coordinate 5,483 downwards.
TGTCAGATCTACTAATGATGAGGAAGACGATAAAGGCTTCATTAGTGTATCGGGCGGTAATATTGAAATAATCTCAAACGGTGATGCTTTTCAGGCTGAAACGCTTATAACTGTCACCGACGGAACTATAAATGCCGTTACAGGAGGAAGCAGTGAAAACGCTTCTATGAAGTCTGACGGAACTCCGAACATGGACTGGCAGAATGATATGGACAACGGAGGAGGCGGCTTCGGAGGCAGAGGCTTTGACCGAAACGGAACTATGGAAGAGCCTCCCGAAATGCCTGACGGTGGAATGGGCACTCCCCCTGATATGGAAAATGCCGCAGCTGATGGCGGCGAAGATGTGTTCACTAATGCGGTCAGCGTGAGCGATAATGCTTATGTGCTGACTTCATCAGAGGACAGCAGCTCTGCCTCTGCAAAAGGCTTTAAGGCGGAAAAGGGTATCAGCATTTCAGGCGGTACCATCACTATCGACTCGGCTGATGATTCTCTGCACACTGACGGAAGTATTTCTATCAGCGGCGGCGAGCTGGATCTTTCCTCGGGCGATGACGGTATTCATGCTGACGAGAATATAAACATTACAGACGGAAATCTTTCAATAGATAAGAGCCATGAAGGCATTGAGGGCCTGACAGTAGTTATTGACGGAGGAAATGTCTCCGTTAATGCTAACGATGACGGTATTAACTGCGGCGGCGGAAGCGACTCCAACTCCGAAGGCAGAATGGGTAAGGACGAGTTTGCCGCACAGGAAGGCGTTGCTCTTACTATCAACGGCGGAGTTGTGAATGTTGTATCAAGCGGTGACGGGCTTGACTCTAACGGTGATCTTTACATCAACGGCGGAATGGTTTACGTCAGCGGCTCAACAAACGGAGGAAACGGAGCTCTTGACTATAACGGTGAGGCTGTTATAACAGGCGGAACTGTAGTTGCCTGCGGTGCCGTAGGCATGGAGGAGGGCTTCACGGACAACTCAACTCAGTACAGTGTACTGCATGACCTGAGTTCTTCTCTAAGCTCGGGACAGGAGCTTACAATAACTGACAGCGAAGGCAAAACTATTGCAGTATATACACCTCAGATAAACTGGCAGAGCGTAGTATTCAGCTCTCCCGAGATGAAAGACGGTGAGACCTACACTATCTCCTGCGGTGATGTTTCCGAGACTGTTACAACTGACGGAATTGTTACCTCTAATGCCACAGGCGGCATGGGAGGCAACCGCGGCGGCTTCGGAGGAAGAGGCGAAAGAGGCTTCTGAATACTCCCCTGTTAATCACACCAATATCTTATCTTCTTCATAATTTTACTCTGGGTCGAGGCCGTTCCTTTATGGAACGGCTTTGGTCTTTTTATCTTAAAAATCTACACTTTCAGCTTGTAAAATCAAAAGCACTTTGTTTATTGCTACAAATTATAGTTTCGCACAAAGAATTCTCTTGACTTTTGTTTCAAATGGAATTATACTTTAATTAAGTTAGTTCAATCTAACCTAGAACAAAAATCAAGCAAAGGCAGGAGATAATATGTTTTTGGAAATAAGCGGGATAAAGAAAAGCTTTGGAGAGGGCGAAGGCCGAGTCGAGGTGCTGAAAGGAATTGATGCACAGATAGAAAAAGGAGAGATCTGTGTACTTCTTGGTCCTTCCGGCTCAGGAAAATCGACACTGCTGAACATCATAGGCGGTATCGACAGTGCGGACAGCGGATACATTTCGATCAACGGTGAAAAGACCGCCGATATGAGCGAAAAAGCTCTCACTCAGTACAGAAGAAAGCATCTGGGATATATTTTCCAGATGTATAATCTGATTCCTAATCTGAACATCAAGGAGAATGTGGAGGTAGGTGCATATCTCAGCGATAATCCGCTGAATACCGATGAGCTGCTTAAATCACTCGGGCTTTACGAGCACCGCCACAAGCTGCCGAACCAGCTCTCGGGCGGTCAGCAGCAGAGGACGGCAATAGGGCGAGCTATGGTAAAAAACCCTGATATACTCCTCTGTGATGAGCCTACAGGAGCGCTTGACTATAAGACCTCCAAGGAGATACTGAAGCTCATTTCCGACCTTAATGCTCAGTACAGAAATACCGTTATCATGGTTACACATAATGACGCTATAAAAAATATGGCCGACAGAGTAATTAAGCTTCGTGACGGTGTTATAAGAAAGAACTACATAAATGAAACTAAGCTCTCTGTTGAAGAGCTTGACTGGTAAAGGGGGAGGAGAAAATGCATAACCCCCTTAATAAGCGTCTGCCAAGAGAGCTTAAAGGCGAGTTCTCAAAGTATCTGATCATATTTCTGTTTTTTATAATCACGATTTCTCTGGTATCGGGCTTTCTGGTTGCAGATAACAGTCTGATAGCTGCTTACGATGAGAGCTTTGATAAGTACAACATTGAAGACGGAAACTTTGAGTATGCAGAAGAGATAACCTCTGAGGCTAAGGATACTATCGAAGCAGAGAGCCTGACGGTATACAATAATTACTATAAGGAGTTTGATACCGAGGATTATACCAGCAATCTGCGTATTTTCGGAGAAAGACATGAGGTAGATAAGCTCTGTCTGCTAACGGGAGAGTTCCCTTCTGCTGACGGAGAGATAGCAATCGACAGACTTTACGGTGAAAACCACAAGCTTGAGATCGGCGATACAATTAAAATCAAGGACACTGAGCTTACAGTTTGCGGAACAGTTGCTTTTTCAGACTACTCTACCCTGTTCAGTGACAATTCCGACCTGATGTTTGATAATGACAAGTTTGGTATCGGTACTGTAACTGATGAGTACTATAAAAAGCTCAGCGATGTTCATGAGCACTATGTATATTCATGGGTATATGATGATAAGCCCTCTGATGACAAGGCTGCCAAAGACAGAGCCGATGACCTTATGAAGGTGCTGGCCGCAAACGGACCTCTTACGAATTTCATACCTGAATACAGTAATCAGGCTATAATCTTTACGGGAAATGACTTCGGCGGAGATAAGAACTCTATCATTGTTTTTCTGTATGCTCTGATAATCATTCTTGCTTTTGTATTTTCTATTACAATAAGCAATACCATAAACAAGGAAGCCTGCGTAATAGGAACGCTCAGAGCCTCGGGCTATTCAAAGGGCGAAATGGTAAGGCATTATATGATAGTGCCTATGGTAGTGCTTCTTGTGGCTGCACTTATCGGTAATGTCTTAGGATATACAGTATTTCAGGAGTTTTTTGCAAATCTCTATCTGCACAGCTACAGTCTGCCGACATATAAAGTGCTTTGGACTCCGAATGCTTTTGTGCTGACAACTGTTATTCCTTTCCTGATAATGCTGTTTATAAACTTCATTATGCTGTCATCTAAGATGAGAATATCACCTCTCAGGTTCATCAGACGTGATATAGGAAAGAAAACAAAGAAGAAAGCATTTAAGCTTAATACGAAGATAAATATTATGACCAGATTCAGGCTGAGAGTTATCTTCCAGAACATACCTAACTATATTACTATCTTTGTTGGTATTTTCTTTGCTGAGTTTATCATTCTGTTCGGTCTGGTGTTCTCGCCTATGCTTGATAACTTCAAAGACGAGATAGTTGACAGTATGTTCTCAAAATATCAGTATGTACTGAAAGCTCCTGCAGAGACTGAAAACATCAAGGCCGAAAAAGCTGCACTTACTTCGCTTGAAACCTATAAATCAAAATTCAAGCAGGAAGACGTTACTATCTACGGAGTTGAGCCTGACAGCCGCTTCATTAAGCTCGCTTCTCACGGAGACAAGGTGACTATCTCGACAGCTTATAACCACAAGTTCGGCTATGAGGTCGGAGATGTTATCACGCTTCAGGAAAAGTATACAGAAAAGAAATATAAATTCACAGTCGGAGGCTTCTTCGATTATCCGTCAACTATTGCGATCTTTATGGACAGAGAGCAGTTCAACAAGGTCTTTGATAATGATGCCGACTACTACAATATGTATATGTCAAACTCGGAGATAAGTGATATTGACGAAAAGCTAATAGCCTCAACAATAACCGAAGATGACCTTACCAAGACCTCCCGTCAGCTGACAAGGTCTATGGGAGACATGATGATGATCTTTGTTGTGTTTGGAGTTATAGTGTTCGTGCTGATAATCTATCTGCTTGCAAAGATAATAATCGAGAAAAACGCACAGTCAATCTCCATGACAAAAATCCTCGGATATAATAACCGAGAAATAAACAGGCTGTATATTCACACGACATCAATAATAACGGTGCTTTCTCTGCTGATATGTCTGCCGATTATGAACTTAATACTTGAAAAGGTATTTGTGTTCGTATTTTCTGCATACCCGGGCTGGCTTGAGTACAGCTGCCCGCCGATAACTATGGTAAAGGTGCTGAGCCTTGGTATCATCTCATATTTTGTTGTAGCTTTTGTGCTGACCAGAAAAACTAAGAAGATACCTCTCGATGAAGCACTTAAAAATGTGGAATAGCTTATAAGTATATTTTTTTAAGGCAACACCGCACGACCTCTGTGCATCAGATGTGCAGAGGCGTTAGCCGCGGGTCGTGCGGTGTTGCCCTTAACTATTGACAATCGTAAAATAGTGGTGTATAATTATAGCATATTTTACGTAAGGAGACATAAAAATGCTTGTACTTATAGACGACATCAAAATGCGTGAGGAAGAGGTTTTCATCAGCTACATAAATACTACCTTCGCTGACTGCGAGATAAAAAATCTTGATGAACTGTATGAGTATCTTCTCAAAACAGATGAAGATATCGAGTTTCTTGTTTCCGACTATGATGACATCGAAGACAAGACCTTTGCAGCCAAGGCTCTGAAGATACTTACCTTCTCCAGAGACGCAAGAGAGAACATAAAACTGACTATGATGTAATTATCGCCCGAGAGCTTAGGCTTTCGGGCTTTTTCTTTGATTTTCAACAGTGTTTGATAAGATTTAATTTTCTGAAATGATTTTTAAGAAAACGAGAAAAACGAAGAGAAACGGAGAGAATTCGAGAGAATGAGGGATATAAATTAAAAATTCGGCAATTTGCCTATTGACTTTCTTTTGCGACTAGTGTATAATAGTCAATGTTGCGAGTCCCGAGGGGCGTATTCTGCGGTGTGTGCGGTACGTCTGAGGGCAAAAGACGAGACAGGGTAACCTGCTCCAATATCTTAAAGGAGGAAACACTATGTCAACTTATATGCCAAAGGCTGGCGAGATCACTCGCACATGGTATATTCTCGACGCTGAGGGTCAGTCCCTCGGTAGAGTTGCAGCAAAGGCTGCACACATTCTCAGAGGCAAGCATAAGCCTACTTATGCACCTCACGCTGATTGCGGCGATCATGTAATCATCATCAACACAGACAAGGCTGTTCTTACCGGTAAGAAGCTTGAGCAGAAGAAGCTAAGATGGCACACCGGCTGGATCGGCGGTCTTAAAGAAGTTGG
>CAMMYU010000101.1:0-6000 GCA_946528545.1 uncultured Ruminococcus sp. | reverse complement strand
CAATTCCTAATCATTTACAATTTTATATATAAATGCTTTGGATTTATTGTTGATTATTGATATTGACGAAAATCAACGTCTATGATAGAATATATGTGGCTAGGTATGCAATTATGATTTTTATTGAATTACTACGGATGTGATTTTTTGGAAATAAATGTTCTTAGAAGGCTTGAAAATACAGCATCCAGGCTGCCTGATAAGGCTGCTTTTTCTGATACTGAGTCAAGTCTTACTTTTTGCGAAGTTCTTGATAAAGCAAAACGTGTCGGAAGTGCTCTTTGCGGTAAGGTAAATGCCCGTCAGCCTGTAGCTGTAATGTCAGGCAGGAATGTTTTTACCCCTGTTATTTTTTTAGGAATTGTTTATGCAGGCTGTTTTTATGCACCTATGGATGCTTCACAGCCTGAACCCAGACTCAGAGATATTTTGTCGGTTCTTCAGCCTAAACTGATGATAGCTGACCGTGAGAATATAGAACGTGCAAGGTCGCTTGGATTTGAGGGTGAGATACTTTGCGCTGAGGAACTTTTTGAAGCTGAGATAAATGAAAGCTTTCTTAGTCAGACTGCGAGGAATTCCTGTGCTGATGATCCTCTTTACGTTATTTTTACTTCGGGTTCAACAGGGAAGCCCAAGGGCGTTATAACCTCAATGCAGTCTCTGATGTTCTATATAGATTCATATACCGAAGTAATGGGCATAGATGAGAGTGATGTACTTGGAAATCAGTCACCTCTTGATTATATCGCAGCGATAAGAGATATTTATCTTCCGATATTTACAGGCGCATCAATGTTTATTATCCCGAAGCAGTATTTTGTAATGCCGGCTCAGCTTTTTTCTGCATTGAATGAGTATAAGATAACATCTGTTGGCTGGAGCGTATCTGTTTTTACAATAGCCGCTAAGGTTGGTGCTTTTGACGGGGAGCTTCCACGATATTTGAAAAAAGTGTGCTTTTCAGGCTCAGTTATGCCATGCAGTGTTTTGAGGATCTGGCAGGAAAAGCTTCCCGATACAAAGTTTGTTAATCAGTACGGACCGACTGAATGTACAGCCTCCTGCACATACTATGAGGTAGAAAAGATGGTTGAAGACAGCGATGTTCTTCCTATAGGTGTTCCGTACAGAAATTACAGGGTGTTCCTTTTAAACGATGACAATACGAAAACTCCCGTAGGTGAACAGGGTGAGATCTGTGTTTCAGGTCCTATCCTTGCACTGGGATATTATAATAACAGAGAGCTTACCGAAAAGTCGTTTATTCAAAATCCGCTGAACAAGGCTTACAATGAGCTGATATATAAAACAGGAGATTACGGTATCCTCAGAGAAGACGGAATTCTTGAATTCTGCGGCCGTAAGGACAGACAGATAAAGCATCTTGGGCACAGAGTTGAGCTTTCAGAGATCGAGGCTTGTGCACTCAGACTTGAGAGCATTACCGAAGCCTGTGCAATGTATCTGAAAGAGAAGGAGCTTATTTATCTGTTCTATACAGGTACAGCATCAAGCAAGGAAGCCGCTGTTCATTTCAGAGCGATACTTCCAGGTTTTATGGTTCCGAGAAAGCTTATCAGGCTTGACGAGATGCCTAAGCTTTCAAACGGAAAAATTGATATGCAAACACTAAAGTCAATGATGTAATAAAGGAGAATAATTATGTTAGAGCAGTTAATGGAAATACTCGAAGAACTCAGACCTGATGTTGATTTTGAGAATGAAAAACAGCTTATCACAGACGGTATACTCGATTCATTTGATATTGTATCACTCGTAGGTGAGCTTAACGATGCTTTTGATATAGAAATTCAGGTAGGCAACCTTGTTCCTGACAATTTTAACAGCACTGAGGGCATGATCGCACTTATAGAGAAGCTTCAGGACGAGGACTAAGCTTTACAAGGAGACAATATGAACGATAAGATATTGAAAGAGGCTGTCGGCCGATTTGGTACGCCCTGCTATGTTTTTGATACAGATAAATTTGCAGACCGTGCTGAAAAAGTCAGAGCAGCATTTGGTGACAGCGTGGGGCTTTGCTATTCTATTAAAGCAAATCCCTTTTTGCTTGCAGCTTTGCCTGATGTGTTTTCATATATTGAGGTATGCTCGCCGGGTGAGCTCAGTATTTGCGAGAATGTTGGTGCTCCGCTTGATAAGATCATTTTCTCAGGCGTGAATAAGACAGCCGAGGATATTGAAAGAGCATATAATGATGGTGTAAGCATTTTTACAGCTGAAAGTTTACTGCATCTTGAGCTTATAAATAAGTGTGCAGAAAGCTTTGGCGGCAAGGCCGGAGTTATTTTAAGACTTGCTCATGGAAGCCAGTTCGGTATTGACCGGGATGAGCTTTGCAGTCTTATAGAGAAAAGAAATGACTATCAGTCTGTTGAGATAATCGGTCTTCACTATTTCACAGGAACTGCCAAAAATAAAGCTAAAACAATTGCGAAAGAACTTGCTCTTCTTGATGAGCTTTGTGAAGAGCTGAAAGAGAAGTACAGCTATGTTCCTGAGCATATTGAGTACGGCACAGGTCTTGCAGTAGAGTATTATAAAGATCAGACCGAAGAAACTGACCTTGCTCTTCTTGCCGAGGCATCAGAGCTTGTTCGTAATTTTGCCGAGAAATACCCTCTGACTGTCGAAATGGGTCGCTTTTTTGCTGCTGAGTGCGGTTATTATCTTAGTAAGGCTATGGACATAAAAACTAACAGCGAAATTAATTATGTTATCTGTGACGGCGGTATTAATCAGCTTAATTATTATGGACAGAACATGGCAATGAAAGTCCCTCCGATAAAGGTGCTTGATAAGAACGGCGAAACAGATGATTACTGCCTCTGCGGAAGCCTTTGTACCACTGCCGATGTTCTTGTCAGAAAGGTGAGCCTGCCGAAGCTTGATATCGGCGATGTCATCTGCTTTGCAAAGTGCGGTGCATACTCAGTCTCTGAGGGTATAGCTGCATTTTTGTCAAGGGCTGTTCCGAATGTTGCAGGCTATAGCGAGAAAAACGGATTGACACTGTGGCGTTCTCTTACTGAGACACATTTTCTTAACACTCCGCAAAACGGAGGTAATATTAAGTGACATATACATCATTAGCCTATCTCCTGTTTGTAGCAGGCTGTCTGCTCGTATACGGAGTATGTCCAAAGAAGTTTCGCTGGTGTGTGCTTCTGGCAGCCAGCATAGGATTCTATGCTATCGTTTGTCTGAAGTACATCAGCTTTATTATTCTTACTGCCTTATCCACCTGGGGCGGCGGTGTCTGGCTTTCAAAATATATTTCAAAGTCAGATGATTTTATTAAGTCTCAGAAGGGTAAATGGAGCAAAGATGAAAAAAATGCCTATAAGGATAAGGTTACTAGAAATAAGAAGCTGATTGTAACTGCAATACTGCTTCTTAATTTCGGCATACTTGCGTTTCTTAAATACTATAATTTCTTTGCTGAATCCCTTAATGGCATACTAAAGCATTTTGGCGGAACACTTCCGAAGCTTGGCTTGTTCCTGCCCTTGGGTATTTCGTTCTATACCTTCCAGTCGATGGGCTATATCATCGACATTTACCGTAAAAAGGTCAATGCGGAAAAAAATCCGCTTAAGCTTCTGCTTTTTGTTTCGTTCTTTCCGCAGATCGTGCAAGGACCTATCAGCTTCTATAATGATCTTGCAGGTCAGCTTTATGAGGGTAAGAGCCTTCGCTTTGAAAATATCAAACAGGGAGTTTTGCTGATTACATGGGGCTTTTTCAAAAAGCTTGTAATTGCTGACCGTCTTGTAGCTGCCGTTAATGTTGTTGCACCGAATTATAAGACTTATTCCGGTACAGTAGTTTGCCTGACAGCTCTTATCTATGCGCTGCAGCTTTATACCGACTTTTCGGGCGGTATTGATATTTCCAGAGGAGTAGCTCAGCTATTTGGCATTAATATGGCTGAAAACTTTAAGCGACCGTACTTTTCCAGAGATATATCCGAGTACTGGCGTCGCTGGCATATTACCTTGGGTGCATGGCTGAAGGAATACCTTTTCTATCCGATAGCAATGTCAAAGCTTTTCCAGAAGTTTTCAAAGAGCCTTAAAAAGCATCTTGGTATGAAGGCCGCAAAGGTAGTGCCTGTCAGTATCGCATCGCTGATAACCTTTATTGTTATCGGAGTATGGCACGGAGCTAACTGGAAATATGTCGCATTCGGTGTCTGGAACGGCGGTATCATTATGATATCCACCTTGCTTGCAGATACGTTCAAAAATACGAAGAGCAAGCTGAAGATTAAAGATACAAACAAGGTCTTTATTATATTTCAGATGGTAAGAACTTTCCTGATCGTTCTTGTCGGCTACTATTTTGACATAGCTAATGATTTCAGCTCCGCTATTAAAATGATGTGGGTTTCAATAACTGATTTCCATTTCTGGGAGCTGCGTTCAACTCAGCTTTTCAAAGCACTGACAATTGATAAGAGAAACTTTATGCTCATTGGTCTTGCAACAGCAGTATTGTTTGTAGTTTCTGTATTGCAGGAGCGTTCATCTCAGACACTCAGAGAAAGAATTTGCAAAAAAGGATATCTTATTGAGTCCGGAATATTTATTCTTCTGTTTTTCTCAATAGTTGTATTTGGAGTATACGGACCGGGAACAAGTCCCGCAGATTTCTATTATATGCAGTTTTAAAGGAGACGACCACTGATGGTCATAAGAAAAAGAATATTAAAGATTCTTGGACTTTTGCTTGTAATGCTTATTATTTATCAGGCACTCACACTAATACTTATAAGAAACAGTGTGACATCTGAGTACCATGTAAGAAGCTTTTACAAAGAGCCCAAGAATACTCTTGACGTAGCCGTTATCGGCTGCAGCGAGGTTTATGCGGATTTTTCACCGCCGATAGCTTATCAGCAGAGTGGTTTTACAAGCTATAATTTTGCCTGCAGCGGAACTCCGCCTTGCCTTTATAAGTCAATGCTGATGGAGTTTTGCAAAACTCAGAAGCCTCAGGCGGTAGTTTTCGAGGTAAATGGCTTCTTTTATAACGAACAGTTTGCTTTGACCGAGGCAAATATGAGAAACTGGCTTGATAATGTTAAGCTGTCAACACAATGGGCATCTGATATTATGGAGTACGTTCCTGAGGAACAGCGGTTTGATTATTTTGTACCGCTGAGTAAATATCATGATAACTGGCAGCGTCCCGAAGGGCAGTTTCAGAGGCTTAAAACTTTGGCTAAGATATTTACCTCTGATGAGGGCTCGCTTATGAAGAGCTTTGGTACGAGGACTACAAACAATTCCCGTATCCATACTTTTAAGAAACGTGCGCTCAGGCTTACTGATTTCGGAAGAAAGTGTCTGCTTGAGCTTATGGATTACTGCAAGGAGCAGGGAATAGAGAATGTCCTGTTCATCAGAGCTCCCCACAGGCAGAAGCTTGCCTCAGCTACAAGCGCTGAGCTTGAAAAAGTAATCACGGATGCTGGCTTTGACTTTATTGACTGTGATAAAATTTCCGATCAGATCGGTATGGTCGATAAAGACGATTATTACAACGAAGACCACATGAATGTCTTCGGCAACGAGAAGTTCACCAGATATCTGAGCGATTATCTTGTTGATAAATATGATATAAAGCCTGACCACTCTGAGGAAACAGAAAAGCATTGGCAGAAATGTGTTGATTATACGAATAATGCTTTTGAAATCCTGAAGGAGAGAACTCTTGCAAATGAAGATCTTCCCTACGATGAGTATACTGATCTTGGCGAAGAGAATCATCAGAAAATGTTAAAGGATGCTCAGGAAAAGATAGCTAAGGCTGCAGCTCTCAAAAAAGAAGCAGCGAATAATGCAAAATGAGTATATCAAAGCCCGACATAAGGTCGGGCTTTCAGCTTGTTGCAAAAGTTCTTTTAAAAGGGGTCTGGGGCGATAGCCCCAGTGGGGCAAATGGGGCGAAGCCCCATCTCCCCTCACTCCA
>CAMMYU010000100.1:0-6213 GCA_946528545.1 uncultured Ruminococcus sp. | reverse complement strand
CCTATCTCTGCGTTCAAGGCAGGAAAAGTCCAAACAAAAGAACGTCGCGATGATGGTGCAGGGTTTTCCCTGCCACGCCGAGGGCTGATTTTGCACTGCTTTGGAGTTTATCGACAGACTGAGACAGTTTATGCTGTCTTTTTTTATACCATATCCTTGAACTGTTCTTCTGTTATAATAGGAACATTCAGTTCTTTTGCCTTTTTGTTCTTTCCTGAGTTTGATGTTATATCATTATTTATCAGAAAATCTGTATTTGATGACACTGCAGAGGCTACCTTTGCGCCCTTGGCTTCAATGAAGTCTTTCAGTTCGTTTCTGTTTTTCCAGATATGAACTGCCCCTGTTATTACAAAGGTCTTTCCTGCAATTGCCGAGTCAGTCGGAACAGTTTCAGGAGCTTTTATTGTGAGTTCCGAGAGCAGATTATGATATTCGTTCAAATTCTTCTCTTTGGAAAAGTATTCTACATAGTCTTTTGCAAGAACATCTCCGATGCCGTCGATTTCTACAAGTTCTTCTTCTGTAAGCTTTTCTATCATTGATGTTTCAGGATACTGCGCACATATAAGCCTCGATGCTGCACGACCGATGTTCGGGATACCAAGAGAATAAAGCACACGGCTTAGCTCTGTCTCTCTAGAAGCTTCAACAGCGTCTATAATCTGCTGATATGATTTCTCGCCGAAGCCCTCAAGTGCTGTAATTTTATCTTTGTGATCTGAAAGCTTGAAAAAGTCAGAATATTCATGAAGAAAGCCGTTCTCAACAAAGCTTTTTATTGTCGATGAGGCCATACCAACGATATTCATTGCATCTCTCTGTACAAAATGCTCAAATCTCCCGAGGTGCTTTGCCGGACAATCGTGATCGGGACAGAAGAGAGTTTCAACCTCATCTTCAGAGGTTTTTATAATAGTTTTTGCGCCGCAGGCAGGACAAAACTCCGCAATCGTAGGTGTTACCACATCGCTTTCATGGAAGGTCTTGTTTTCCCCTACCACGGGAATTATCATATTTGCCTTATAAACCGATATCGTATCTCCGACTGCAAGATTGAGCTTTTTCATTATGCTGATATTATGGAGCGATGCTCTTGAAACCGATGTGCCCTCAAGCTCAACAGTATCAAAGAATGCAATTGGATTTATAAGCCCTGTTCTGCTTGGCGACCAGATTATTTCACGAAGCGTAGTATCTGCGGTCTCGTCTTGCCATTTGAAGGCAATACCGTTTCTCGGGTGATGAACAGTCTCGCCAAGAGACTCTCCGTATTCTACGTCATCATAGGTCAGTACAAGACCGTCTGAGGGGAAATCATTATCTGTGATTGCCTTTTCAAACCAATCTACAGTCTCAATCACATTATCCTTATCTACAAGCTTTCCAAAAACGATCTGAAATCCCATTGAGGCAAGCCATTCAAGCCTTTCCTTAACAGAATTGCATTCATAACCATCTGCCTGCGCAAGTGTAAAAGCAAAAAAGTTCACGGAGCGCTCCGCCACAACACTTGAATCCAGACTGCGAAGTGTTCCTGACGCTAAATTTCTTGGGTTTTTATAAGGTTCTGCACCCTCCGGAAGAGTATCGTTAACTCGCTCGAAATCAGTGTAGCCGATAAGAGCCTCACCCCTTAGTGCCAGATGCCCCTTGAACGGAATTTGCAGAGGTATACCCTTAATGTGCCTTGCGTTGGCTGTAAGGTCCTCGCCGACCTCACCGTTGCCTCGTGATACAGCCTGAGTGAGCTTTCCGTCATCATAGTAAAGACAGACCGTCAGACCGTCAAGCTTCCAGCTGAGAAGCCCTTTCTGCTCCCCCAGCCATTCTCTTAACTGTTCACGGCTTTTTGTCTTGTCAAGTGACAGCATTCGTCTGGGATGCCTTACTTTCGGGAGATATGAAGTAACTTCATACCCGACCTCCTGAGTTCTGCTTCCGTTCAGAATTATCCCTGTTTCCTTTTCCAGAGCTTCAAGCTCATTATACAGCTTATCATACTCGGAATCGGACATTATAGTTTTGCCTGTATTATAATATGCCTTTGATGCTTTTTCAAGCAGATCATTAAGTTCTTTCATTCGTAGTATTTTTTTATCATCAGCCATATTTTATTCTCCTTGAAAGTTATATAAAATATTATACTAAAAAAAGATGATAAAGTCAACACAAAAAAGCTCTCAGAAATCGACAGCCCCGAAAAATCGGGGCTGAATTTATACTTATTCCAATTGTTCAATAAGCTATTACTTTTTTTTGCTCGCTTATGATAAGCTTATAAAGCATAGTTACAGAAACTGTCATCATAATAAGCTCGGTTATCGGCTGTGCCCAGATCATTCCGTTAAAGCCGAAGATCTTATCCAGAATGAGGAGCAAGGGTACATAGAGAATAAGCTGTCTTATCAAAGTTATTACAAAGGCATACTGAGGCTTTCCCATAGCCTGAAAGGACATTCTGCTCATGGATATAGCACCGACAAACGGAAGTATAAACATAATAACTCTCAGGACGTGCGAACCGGTTGATATAACAGTCTCAGAGTCAGTAAAAATGTCAATAAGGTTCGGTGCAAATATTCCGTATACCGCCATTATACACAGCTCAGTTACACTTACAACTATAAGACCTGACCTTAAAACCTTTATCATGCGGCTGTAGTTCTTTGCACCGTAATTGTAACCCATAATCGGCTGAGTTCCTGCTGCAAAGCCCTGATACACATAGTTTCCGAGAGACAGTATCTTCTGAGCGATACCCATAGCAGTAACTGTCAGCTCACTGTAGGAAACTGCAAGATTATTATTTACTATATAAGCAGCCGAAGTAAGCAACGTTTCCAGAGTTGCAGGCACACCTACCCAGAATATTTCTTTAAGGATTTCTTTAGTAGGTTTGATAAATCTCAGATGCGGCTTTAACAGTGTTTTTCCTCTGAAATAGAACAACAGAGAAATAAGCATACTTACCAGATTTCCGAGGACTGTAGCAATTGCAGCACCACGTATCTTCAAACCAAATGTAAAAATGAACAGAGGGTCAAGACCAATGTTTGCGATAGTTCCTGCTATCATGCCTACAATAGAATACCTTACCGAGCCCTCACTTCTTAGAAGCTGCCCGAAGGTATAGCTTCCCATCGTGAAAAGACTGCATATAATAATGACAGAAACATATTCCTTTGTGTACTCGACTGTGTTCGTCTTTGCGCCTAAGCCTTTTACAATAGGCGACAGAAAAAGCATTCCAAAAGCTGAAACTATAAAGCTGTTCAGTACTGTCAAGCTGAAACCAACAGTCACAGTATGCTCTGCCTTTTCTGTGTCACCTGCGCCGAGGCTTCTGGCTATCAGTGATGAAGCACCTGTTCCTATCATATTCGATATGGCAATAAGTATCATCATGACCGGATAGGCAAGATTCACAGCAGCAAGCTGATAGTCATCATTCATCAGACCGATGAAATAGGTATCTACAAGGTTATAGAACACCATAATAATCATTCCAGCAATAAGGGGTACACCCATTTTAGTTACAGCTTTAACAGGCATCTCCTCACTGAGGGTATATATTCTCTTGTCATCTTTATTAATACCTGACAAATTAAAGTCTCCTGTCAATTGTGTTAATATATTTTCAGATCATTTTTAGCATTCACGGGACATCAAGACTACACACTCAACATGAGTTGTCCTCGGAAAAAGATCAAAGCCTGTTGCCTTAACGGTCCTGTATCCAAGCTCTCCAAGGATTGCACAATCCCTTGCTGCTGTTGCAGGATTGCAGGAAATCATAACTATACGCTCGGGAGACATCTTCCGCATATACTCTAAGGTGTCCCTTGTGCAGCCCTTTCTTGCAGGGTCAGCTATGATAACATCGGGGCGCTCTCCTCTGTCGAAAAGTATCTTTGCAGTCTTGCCTGCGTCACCGCAGATAAACTCAGCATTTAATATGTCATTATTCAAGGCGTTTAGCTTAGCATTGTCTATAGCCTGCGGTATGACCTCAACTCCTATGAGTTTTTTTACATTTCCGACCATAGAAAGCCCTATAGTGCCTGCACCGCAATAAAGATCGAGAAGCGTAGTATCGTGAGAAAGCACCGCATACTCCTGAGCCTTTGCATATAGGCGCTCTGCCTGAATGGTATTTACCTGATAAAACGAAAGAGGAGAAATCGTTATACGATTGCCGCACATAATATCCTCGATAGTTTCAGAGCCGTAAACAGTTTTGTTTTTCTCACCGAGTATCTTGTTTGTGCTTCGGCTGTTCTCGTTAAGAACAATGCTTTTTATGTCTGTGTACTTCTCAGACAGTTCCTTAAATAGCGTATCAAAGCACGAGCAGGCAGTAATATCTGTCACCACTAGGCACAGCATTATCTGACCGCTGTGCTCTCCCCGTCTCAGGTAAATATGACGAAGCAATCCTGTTCCCTGCTCCTCATTATATGCTCTGATACGCTCTGAGTTTACATAGCTCATAATATCAGAAACAATACCTGCAAAAATTACAGGCTGAAGAGCACAGTCCATGTTCTGACAGACCCTGTGTGATCGTTTTGCATAAAAACCACAGACAGCAACACCATTTTGCTCAGCTACAGGATACTGAGCCTTATTACGATAGTGAGAAATATTCTCAGCACCGACAAAGGGCTCAAACTCAGGTTCAAGCCCGCCTATACGTCTGAATGTCTCTTTTACAAAGCTGTTTTTAAGCCTGCATTCCTCTTCATAGCTAAAATGCCTGAATGAACAGCCTCCGCACTGCTTATAGACCGAGCAGTCCGTGTCTGTACGTTTATCTGAGGGAACAATAAGCTTTTCAATAATACCGTAACAAAATGACTTATTTACCTTAACTATCCTACAAGATAATCTGTCACCCACGGCAGTAAGCGGAACAAATACAGCAATACCCTCATAATGTCCGACACCGTTGCCCTCGTTTGTAATATCAGTTATTTCAAGCTCAATTATGTCATTCTTTTTCAACATAGAAATCCTCTATTTCATCTTTTTTCTTCAGCATAAGATCAAAATGCTTATTATACTCAAGCGGAAATTTATAGTTGAATACACGCTCCAGCCGTTTGTTTTCAATATCAACAAGCTTGGTAGATGCTCCTGCACCCATAGCAAGAATAGTCTGAACCTCTTCCATTATGTAGATATTATAAAGGCTCTCATGAGCATTCTTTGTCCAGCCGATATTTTCAAGATTATCAAGCATATTCTTCTGTCTGTACAGGTAATATGGACAGTAGCCTGCTTCAAGCAGCTTTTTGCTTGCATAGCTTACCATTTCAGAGGCAGGATTATCAAGAACAGTCCTGTCATGTGACTGGTTTATCCTTGCAGAACGCTTAATTGAAAGAGTATGCACTGTAATATTCTCGGGAGACAGCCTTATTAGCTCATCAATTGTGTGCTTAAAGCTTTCAACCGTATCAGATGGAAGTCCTGCGATAATATCTGTGTTTACGCACTCAAAACCGACTTTTCTGGCAAGCTCATAGCTTTCATAAAACTGAGCAGTAGAATGCTTTCTGCCGATAGTTTCAAGCACTTTGTCATTGAGAGTCTGAGGATTGATTGAAATTCTTTTACAGCCAAGTGCTTTTATTGTTCTGAGTTTTTCTTCGGTGATCGTATCAGGCCGCCCTGCTTCAATGGTATACTCTCTGAGCGCAGACATATCAAAGCTTTCGGAAATTGTTTTCATAATGCGCTCAAGCTGAGGAGCAGTAAAGGTTGTAGGCGTTCCTCCGCCGAAATAAACCGTATCCGGCCTTAGATCAAGTCTTTTCACAAGTGAGCCGGTATATCTTATTTCTTCACAAAGCTTGTTTATGTATTCAGGGATCAGCTTCATTGTACCCTCAACCGATTGCGAAACAAAAGAACAATAAGAGCACCTTGTAGGACAGAACGGAACAGAAATGTACAGACTGAAGCTATTTTTGGGGAGTTCGTCAAGAGTTTTCTTTTGTATCTGAGCTGTAAGATATGAGAGCTCGCATTTTTCGTCTGAGCAAAGATACTTAGTTTTCAGAATCTCTGAAATCTCAGTCTTATTAAGACCTTCTGAAATCATAGCATTAACACGCTTGACAGGTCTTATACCTGTAATAACTCCCCAGCCCGAGGACTTCCCTGTCAGCCTTTGCATAAGCATATACAACAGCCTTGACATTATCA
>CAMMYU010000099.1:0-4940 GCA_946528545.1 uncultured Ruminococcus sp. | reverse complement strand
CTATCTTTTGCCCGTGAAACCTCAATTGTAGCTCCATTCTTGGTTCGTCGTTCGTTCGTCACGTCCGGTGACGTGACTTCCCCTTCTTGGTGTGCTAGTGGATAGTGGTCTTGCTTTTATTGCCTCCACCCTTGAGCACCCTGCTTCGCAGGCGCTCGGGTGGTTTATGGGGTTTATTGGGTTTGTTGTTCTCCTTTTTTATTTTTCTTGTTTCCGTTATCACTATCTATTTCCGCGTTCAAGGCAGGAAAAGTTTTAAGCAAAACTATGGCGCGTGGCGGTGCAGGGTTTCCCATGCCGCGTATTAGCCGTGCGGCGAGCACTGCAGGGTTTTCCCTGCCACAAAAAACAGGCTCCGCCTTTTGCAGAGCCTGTACATTTTTACTCAGGTATCTCTACCACCATATCCCCAACAGCGGTATTCATATAGGTTATAAGCTCATAATTGCTGAAGCCCTCAACCAGAGGGTCATTCGAGCAGAACCTTGATGCAAGTGCCTCGATATTGCTGTTCATTTTAATAAACATCTTTTCGCCCGCCTTCATTTCATTAAGCCTTGCAAGCACATTGTCAGCCGTGTCGGACACAAGCTCTCCGTTCCTGCCGTATACTGCGGCAGTCAGATTTTCCATATCCAGACTGACTGAATAATCGTAGATAAGCGTACACGGCGACTTCTCTGTTATAACACTCTGAGTCATCGGTGCAAGCTGGTTGCACAAATCGCTGACCGAATATCCTGCCTTTGCATTTCTGCTGACACCAAACCATTCATAGAAGTAATACGGCTCGTTCTCGGTGATTTCATCGCTCTCTGACTCGTAATAATTGCATATATCCCATGTTGCGTCAAAGTCCCAGACCTCGCCGTCTATCTCGGCAACATTCCATACATGGCCTGTGCCGCCGCCGTTTTCATCTGCATCTATTTTAGCACAGTCTATTCCTGCCATATTGAACAGCAGCTGCAGTCCTCCTGCTATGCCGTCACAGACAGCCCTTTTATCTACAAGTGCCCCATAAGCCGACTGCGGAGCTGCATTTACTATACCTACATTGTTCTCGGCATGATAGCTGTCATAGCCTACATTGTTGCATATCCAACTATAGAGGTAGTATGCCTTCTGCGCATCGGTAGTAAGGTCATCGGGCATTGAGGCTATTATCTCCTTAGCAGCCTCTATCGTTTCGGGAGCCGAAGCACACTTCCTTACCGAGTCCGAAAGCTCAATTCTTGTGTAGCCGTCAGCAGTATACTCAGTAGTTGACATAGCTACGGCATCGGGCACATTCGGGAAAGACAGCGACAGATAGTGCCAAGCGTAATCTATAGTCCTCTCGTCATATTCAAGCGGCAGATCGAGGTACTCTATATCGTTTTCATAAGCATATCTCAGTGCAAAAGCCGCTGTCTGCTCAACACTGTAAAGCCCCGAGCCGTCATCGTAGTAAAGCTCAATATACTCATCATAAGGGCTTTCATAGGCAAGCCAGTCCTCGTAGGGTATCACCTCAAAGTTAAAGCGGACAGGCTTGTTGACATAGGCTGCATACTTATTACCGTTCACCTCAACATTGCCGAGCGTGCGGTCGAAATTATAAGTAATCTTATCGGAATCTCCCGACTGAACACTGCTCTGCGAAGAGCCTGTATCTGTTTTTTCAGTCTTGCTGCTCTCACTGTCACTGCAGGCAGCAAATGATGCTGCCATAATAACAGCCATAAATGCAGCTGCAAGTCTGTTTTCTCTCATGTATTATGTTCCTTTCATTCTTTTTGTTCAACACAGCTTTTATCATCTTCATCTGACAGAAAGCCGACCGTTTTCGGTATAAGCGTACCACCGAGCTTCTTTATCCTGAGTATCATTGAAACTGTCGTTGCAAACAGCACTGCAGCAGCTATATAGCCAATTAATCCTGCTCTGCGCAGCTGCCCCTCTATATAATTCACAGAGGGGTTCTTCGGGTCATACATTACTGTTGCACTTTTGCTTTCATTCTCAGATATTGACCAGCCGCTGCGAGCCTGATATTCTGTACCGTTCTCGGCTTTGAAAGAATAGACTCCCCTGTATTCCTGATGAGTGGCTATCTCTCGCCTTGCTTTTACGGTCTTTTGCTCGGTATCTACAAGCTCTGCCTGTGCAGAAGCAGTGCATTGACTTTTAAGCTCATTATAGTCCTCGTCGAGCGTCATTGCGTAACCGATCGCTATAAGGCTAAGGATAATACCAATTATCACAGCTCTGCGAAGACCTGCGATCCTTCTGTTTATACTGCTCTGCGGCAAGCTGCCCACTCCTTTGCTAAAACCGCCCTGCCGAGCTGCGCCGACCGGGCGGTTTGATCTGACTACTGATCTACTATCTCAACATCAGCAGGATCCATAGGAGTTGCCTGGTCTTCGGAGGCTCTCTTCACAGCTTCCTCGCCTGACTTCTTCAAAGCGTCCTGAATGTCCTCACCGAGGAAATCCGGCAGCGACATTCCTGCCTGCTTGAACAGATCGTTGAGAGGAGGTACGGACTGCATAAGTCCACTCAGAAAGTTCGCTGTGCTTCCCTTTCCGTCTCCGTTTGCGCCCGAATCCCAGACGGTTATCTTGTCGATCTTTATGTTCTTTATAGCCTCTACCTGAATCTGTACAAGGGTCTCCAGCTTATCTGCAACGATGAGCTTAACAGCAGCATCGGCATCTCCGCCTGCTGCTTCAACAAGCTTACGCATACCTTCTGCCTGCTTGGTGAGTATCTCCTGATTACCTTTAGCCTCTGCCTCCATCTTAGCGAAGATAGCGTCAGCCTCACCCTTTGCCTTACGTCTTACTACCTCAGCCTGAGCCTCAGCCTCGATCTCAGCCTGCTGCTTTGAGATCTCTGCCTTTACGATGACATCTGCGGTCTGAGTTGCCTTTTCGAGCTCTGCTCTGGTAAGCTCGGCATTCTGCTGAGCAACATAAGCTTCCTGCTTTGCCTTTGCAGCCTGAACTGCCTCGGCAGCGGTTGCCTGCTTGAGAGCCTCAGCCTCACGCTCACGCCTGAGAGCCTCTGACTGAGCTACCTCGATCTTAGCCTGGTTCTCACCGTCGATAGCCTTAGCGTTTGCAGCAGCGACCTGAATTCTCTGATCCTGCTGAGCATTAGCCTGACCGATTTCACCGTCTCTGTGCTTCTCGGCAACGGACTTCTTCGCATCGTTGATAGCCTTTGCAGCAGCCTCTTTACCGAGAGCTTCCAGATATCCCGACTCGTCTGTAATATCAGTTACGTTTACGTTTATAAGCTTCAGACCTATCTTTTTAAGCTCGATCTCAACGTTGTTTGAAACTGCCAGCAGGAACTTGTCTCTGTCGGCATTGATTTCCTCAATATCCATAGTAGCAATGATAAGACGGAGCTGTCCGAAGATAATATCCTTTGCAAGCTCCTGTATCTCTGCCATTTTAAGGCCTAAAAGTCTCTCAGCTGCATTCTGCATAACACCGGGCTCTGTCGAGATACCTACAGTAAACCTTGAAGGTACGTCTATACGGATATTCTGTCTTGACAGTGCGTTTTTAAGGTCAACGTTTATCGAAATAGGTGTAAGGTCCATATACTCATAGGACTGAATAATAGGCACGATGAATGCAGCGCCTCCGTGAATACACTTAGCCGACCTTGCCTGACCGTTCTTATCCGTTCCAACCTTACCGTAGATAACAAGCACCTTGTCCGACGGGCACTTTCTGTACCTCGAAAGGATAGCCATTATCGCTGCAAAAAGCACTACAACGATAACACAGATAATAATTACTGATTCCATTCCCATAGTGATTTCCTCCTCTATACAGTCATATTTTCATAAATGACCGAGTGTTTGTAATATTTAACGGTGATCTTTCCCGTTTTTACCTCAATGTCGTCATAGTCTGCGTCCTCGACCAGACTGAGCGTCAAGCTCACATCTGACCTTTTGCCCTCTTCTTTCATAAGGAGCTCATCATACTTCCCCTCGGGTATCTGCAGAAGAATCTCCTCGCCCCCGTCCTCAAAGACCACAAAACGGTCACGGCTCTGATTGGTGCAGGTGATGTAGGTTTTAAGCTTTACCTCTCTCGGAGAGTTCATATCCTCTCTGATATTTGACAGCGCCCCCAGCCTTATACAGATAAACGATGTCAGACCTATCAGCACAAAGATATAAACCATCACGGTACCGATAGATGTACCCTCCTTGCCCTTCCACGTCTTGGAAACATAAAGTATAAAGCAGATAGCTGTCAGCACCAATATTGTCAGGGCTATCACATTTGCGGAGAAAAAGCTCTCTATCGTTTCCTTTCCGCCAAGAAGATCGGCATTGTCCTTAGCCCTGCCTGCTATCCAGTTAGCAATTATTATCGGGATAAAGAACAACAGCACCCAAAACTTAACCCTCGTCATATCTCGTCTGGTCTGCGCATAGCTTCCGAACGCATCCTTTAACTGCTGCCCTGTATTTTCATCATAGAGCTTCAAGTCTACTCCTCCTCCGGCTCGACCACAAGCATATCACCAGACAAGTCAGTCACCCTCACACGGGAGCCTGTCGCCAATTGCTTGTCGGTAGAGTTTATCGCATCGGCTTCAATGAACCTGCCGTTGACTGTTACGTTCACCTTTCCGAAGCCTTTATTCTTCGGAGGACATGGTATGTACACCGTGCCTACCTCACCGATTGCGTTCTTAAAGTCAAGTGTGCCGTTTTCCTGAAGCCTCTTAGACATCTGTACTATCTTTGCAAGCAGAAGCATAGTCGCAAAGCCCAGCACAGCAGCTATCCCTATAGCAAGGCCGCTCGGCACCTTTGCACCCACAAGCACTATTCCCGACCAGCCGAACACCGTCAGAAACGCCACTACCGTCTGTATAGTGAACATTCGCATAGAGGTGAAGTCGCCGGGGTCTCCGCCGTC
>CAMMYU010000098.1:0-19913 GCA_946528545.1 uncultured Ruminococcus sp. | reverse complement strand
GGTGACGAGCGAAGCCGAGGAACACGCCGAGGGCTGATTTTGCACTGTTTTTGAGTTTATCGGCAGACTGATCCCCTCTGAATTACAGAGGGGATCTTACTTACATCATATCTTCAATTATGTAGGGGAGCGATACCTTGAAGCTTACACCGCCCGAGGGCACATTCTCAACCTTGATGTCACCCTGAGCAAGCTCAAGCACTCTCTTTACAAGTGCCAGTCCGAGGCCGTTTCCTTCGGTAGCACGGGATTTGTCGCCCTGATAGAACTTTTCAAAAATCTTGCTTATAGCTGCCTTGTCAATGTGAGGGCCGCTGTCCCAGATCTCGGCTTCAATACTCTTGTCAGTCCTCATAAGGGAGACCTTTATCCTTCCGCCTACAGGAGTAAACTTTATGGCATTGTTTATAATGTTCTGCCATATCTGAGCCATAAGCTCTTCATTACCGATATACATTACGTCCTCAAGCTCAATGTCAAGGTCGATGTCCTTCTTAGACCACTCAGGCTCCAGCACAAGGATAATGTTTCTTATCTGCTCATCAAGCGAGAATCTGCTCTTGACACCTACTGTTTTCTGGTTTTCAAGCTTTGTCAGGCTCAGAATGTTAGATGAGAGCTTTGAAAGACGTGAGGTCTCTGAAATTATAATGCTGATATATTCCTGCTTGTCGGCTTCGGAGAGCTCATCTGACTGGAGAAGCTTTGCAAAGCCCTGTATCGACGCAAGCGGAGTCTTGAACTCATGTGAAACGCTGGAAATAAAGTCTCCTCTCAGGGTCTCAATTCCCGAGAGCTGTTCGGCCATTCGGTTGAAGTTTTTTGCAAGTGCGGCATATTCGGGGTCTGAGGGCACTCTTACCCTGACCTTGAAGTTTCCTTTTGCGACCTCTGAAGCTGCACGGCTGAGCTCACGCATAGGCTGGAAGATAGTACGTCCGACAAAGGTGGTAATGACAGTACCGATGATTATACTTACCGCCAGCGACAGAATAACAACCAGATTTACGATCCAGTATGCGCTCTCGCTTGAAAATGTGGATATATATATGTAGTCGCTGCCGACCTTTTTTACCATGTCTGATTTTGGGATAATTCCCCATGAGTTTATAGTGTAGCCTCTTTTATTCAGCTGCTTCTGATTGTCAAGAATAAGAGGGTCACGCTTATTGAGTATCGCTACTTCATAGGCTGAGTTTCCGATCACCTGCACTATCTCTTCGGTGGTGAAGCTTGTGTGTTCTGAAATAGTATCAATAGCTATAGACATTTCAAGCAGCTGCTGCTCGGAGTTATCTCTCATTATAGGCAGGCAGATCAGCCCTACAGCCGTAAGTGAAATGCTTCCTGAAATAAGCATAACGACAAAGAATATCGCAGAAAGCTTGAACTGAAGTGTAGTTTTCAGCTTTTCTCCTTTTTTCAGTATCTTGGTCATAGAGCTCACCTCCGTCAGGCTTATTTTTTGACAGCCTTGTAGCCCAGTCCTCTGACTGTTACTATGTCAAAGTCGCTGTTATCTCCGTAGCGTTCTCTGAGTCTTTTAACATGAACGTCAACGGTACGTTCGTCAACATCTTTATCCATTCCCCAGAGCTCATCAAGAAGCTGTCTGCGTGTGAATATTTTGTTCGGGTATGAAAGAAGCTTAAACAACAGCTTAAATTCCATTTTAGGAATAGTTTCGGCAGAGCTGTTTCCGATCTTTACGCTCATAGCATCATAATCGAGCACGCAGCTTCCGACCGTCAGTGAGTGCTCCGATGCCATTCTGGAACGTCTGAGCACAGCAGCCACACGAAGTATCATCTCATTTATATCTATAGGCTTTACCATGTAGTCATCAACACCGACCTCAAAGCCCTTTGCCTTATCCTGAAAGGTTTCCTTGGCGGTCACCATAATGATAGGCAGGTCGAAGTCAGCCTTTCTGAGCTGTCTTGTGAGTTCATATCCGTCCATATTCGGCATCATAATGTCAGAAATTATGAGGTCAATATTTGTTTTTTCGAGAACATCGAGGGCTTCAAGACCGTCATTTGCGGTAAAGGCCTCGTATCCGTTCTGCTTTAGAGCAGCAACCATGAGCCTTCTCAGGCTGGCATCGTCTTCGACGACTAATATCTGAAACATTTTTACTCTCCTTCCTTACTGATTTTCAGGCTGAAAATTCATATTAGTGTGACAAAAAATATTTTTGAATATGTCCCGAAAATTCATATTCGGTTCAAATAAGTATGCTATTATATATACAGTGAAGAGAGAAAACAGCGTATTTAAGCGGTTTTCTCCATGTTGAAAATATTTTTCAGTGTCCGAAAATTTTCTCAGAAAAATTTTTGAAAAGCTCCTGAAAATTCATATTCGGTTCACACAGGCATGTTAATATATGTTTGTAAGATAAAAATAAAGAAGTTTGGTGCTTGGCAAAACTTAAAGCAATGACGCTTCTTTCCCTCTGCGGTTCCCCAAGTCGCTTAAAGAGTTCATAGCTTTAGGTTTTGCCAAATGCCAAATCCCTTTCATAATTCTATAAAAATTAATGCTCATTTCATGCCGATAAGAAGTGAGTATTAATTTTTGCCTTATGGCAAATCGAATAAGCTATGTGCTTTAAGTCCGCACCTTTGTTGGTGTGGGCTTTTGTTTTTGGAGTTATTATAAAGGCTTGCTATGCATATCACAGCAAGCCTTATTTTTTATTCTACCGAAATAATGTAATAATATACAGGCTGTCCGCCGTTTATGAGGTTTACATCGAGGTTTGAGAACTTCGCCGAAACCTTGTCCTTGAGTGCCTGTGCGGCAGCCTCGGTAACGTCAGCACCGTAAAGAATCGTAATAAAGGAGCTGTCGCCCTTTACAAGCTTCTTGGTGAGCTTATATGCGCCCTTTGTAACGTCAGACTCAACAAAGCTGAGCTTTCCGTTTTCAAGGCAGAGTATCTCGCCCTTTTTGATCGAGCGACCCTCATAGTCGGAGTTCCTTGCCGCAAATGTTACCTGACCTGTGGAAACTCTCTCAATAGCTGCTGTCATTTCAATTCTGTTCTTATTGAAGTCAGCATCAGGATCAAAGGCAAGCATAGCAGCCATTCCCTGAGGGATAGTTCTTGACTGCAGCACACAGACCTTTCTGTCAGCAAGCTTAACAGCCTGCTCGGCAGCCATAATAATATTCTTGTTGTTAGGAAGCACAAATACGGTCTCGGCAGGGCACTGCATTATAGCCTGAAGAATATCATCGGTTGAGGGGTTCATTGTCTGACCGCCCTTAACAATGCAGTCAGCGCCGATGTCCTTGAAAAGTGCCTCGATTCCGTTTCCGGCTGCAACAGCCACAAAACCGTACTGCTTTTCGGGCTTTACAGATACAAGCTCCTGCTTTACAGCCTTTTGCTGAGCCTTGTGCTGAAGCTTCATATTCTCGATCTTCGGCAGATTGATGTAACCGAATTCAAGTGCCTTCTCAATTGCCTTTCCGGGATTGTTCGTATGAACGTGTACCTTAATGATCTCATCGTCCTCGACAACCACAACGCAGTCGCCGATCATTTCGAGGTAAGCTCTGAGCTTAGAGGAGTCAGCAGCGTCCTTCTTCTTTGTGATGAGCATCTCGGTGCAGTATGTATAGGTGATCTCTGTGTCATACTTGCCGACTACAGAGGCAAAATCGTCAACAGTTATCTTCTTGGGCTTTTCCTCGGCAGGCTCATCTGAAACAATAGCACCGCCCTTGAAAACATCTCTCATAGCGCAGAAGATTATAAGCAGACCCTTACCGCCTGCATCAACAACTCCTGCCTTTGCAAGTGCGGGGAGGAGCTTAGGCGTTTGCTCCAGAGTTGCCGCAGCCTGATTGCAGACCTCCTCCATGATGATAACAGGGTCATTTGTTGATGGAAGAACAGCTCTTGCCTTCTCGGAAGCCTCTCGTGCAACTGTGAGGATAGTACCCTCGGTCGGCTTCATTACCGACTTATACGCACCCTTTACTCCGAGCTCCAGAGCGTTTACAAGATTCTCGGCAGTAACCTCGGGCTGATCCTTGAAGCCCTTTGAAAAGCCTCTGAATATCAGCGAGAGAATAACACCCGAGTTTCCTCTTGCTCCTCTCAGCAGTCCCGAAGCCGCCACCTTTGCAACAACGCCTGCATCGGTGTTGTCATCAAGGTTTTTAAGCTCGGGCAGAGCATTTTTTATAGTCATCGACATATTAGTTCCCGTATCTCCGTCGGGAACAGGGAATACGTTGAGCTCATCGACTGATTTTTTCTGCTTTGAAATACTGTTAGCTGCGCTGATAATTGCATCGCGCAGAACACTTCCTTTTATCACTGTCAGTCTTCCTCCTACTATCAGTTAGTCATCTCATCGACATAGACATTCACAGACTTCACGTCAACTCCTGCCTGATCGGTGAGCACATAATTTACCTTATGAATAATGCTGTCCACGATAGCACCTACATTCAGACCGTAGGTAACGGTTATATGCAGGTCAACTATGATCTCGTCATTATCCTGACGGATCAGCACACCCTTTGTAGGGTCATTCTTTTTAAGCACAGCGGATACGCCCTGCTTTGCACCGTAGACGTTCATTCCCGCAACACCGAAGCAGCTTTCGGCCGTGTCAGAGATGAGCTGTCTCAGATATGAGGTCGAGATACCGATAGTACCGATATGGTTACGAAACTTGATCATCTATAAAGCACTCCTTTATCCGCATAATTATACTCATATATTATAGCACATTTTTCATCTCATTGCAAGATGTTATTTATTAATAATCAATTAAGGCAGCTCGGTCCCCGAGGGGTCAAACCGCAGCCTCTCTCGGTGAACGGCCTATTATCTGCTTGAACTGGCGTGAAAAATGCACAACGTTCTTGTATCCGCAGGCATAGGCTACCTCCTCGACCGTCATTCCCGAATAAGCGAGGTATCGCTCGGCAAGCTCTATCCTGCTGTTAATGACATCTTTAGTGCAGGTAACACCGAAGGCTTTCTTATAAAGCAAATGAAGATATGACTCGCTTATATTAAGCTCCTGAGCCATATTTTCAACGCTCCAGTCACGTTCGGGAGAGGAATAGATACGCTGTCTGAGGTCGATAAGCTCTCTGTAGTGAGCGATATTCTTCACAGCCCGTTCCTCGGAGCCTGAGAATACCTCAGTAAGCATAGCCTTTATAAGATAGCCTGCTGTTTTCATATTTTTAGTTCTGAAAAAGCAGTCTGCGAGCAGCTTGAAATACTCTGACACATCAATGCTGTCCCCGATGTAAACAGGGGAGTCAAAGCGCACGCCCGTCACAGCGGAGAGGTTTTCGCTCGTTTCAAACTGCACCCAGTCATTTACATATTCACCTTCAAAGGCTTTATAAAGGTTGGGGGTTTTTCTGTCATAAATTATAAAGGTATTCGGCTCAAAGTAAACAGACTTCCCATTCAGAACAAACTCTGCTTTTGACTTTACGAACAGCAGAAGATACCCGTCATAGCCGTCGGGTCTGTCAAAAACGAAGGACTTATCGTGCCTGCAGGCACAGCCCATATTGCGTATCTCAAACATAATGCACCTCCGAGGTTAGTTTCGGTCAACGATATTATATCACGATGAGAACCTCTTGTCAACAAAAACAACCCCTCTGCAGGGAAAACCCTGCACCAATACGCGTCATACTTTTGCTTTGGCTTTTCAGACCTTGAACGCGGAAATAGATAGTGCAGAATTAATATAGCTTTTTAGCCTGCACTATTTCGCTCCGCGTTCAAGGCAGGAAAAGTTTCAAGCAACACTATGCCGCGTGGCGGTGCAGGGTTTTCCCTGCCGCGTATTAGCCGTGTGGCGAGCACCGCGGAGCAAGATAGTGCGGAGATTAGCGGTATGGAGAAAATTGTCTGTTTCGACAAACAAAAACAACCCTCTTGCGAGGGTTGCTTTTTATAAATACTTTCCTTACTTGTTTTTTACTTTGCTTCTGTAAAGCGTGCCCATTTGTACTCAGCTGTGAGGGGAGTTGTCTCATCGAATTTTCCGAGCCAGCCGTCAACACCCTTGCCGTTCCATGCATTCATCATGATCTTGCTCGGGGTAACAGGAAGGTTCTCTGTAGCAGTGTATACAGCCTCTCCGTCAACGTACCATGTTATGCTGTCCTCTTTCCACTCAAAGCCGTACTCGTGAAACTCCTCCGATGCGTCAAATCCGAGGTCATAGAGATACTCATGTCCTCCTGTGCCGTTTGTGTAGTAGTTAAACTGTACCTGAGTGGTATCCTTTCCGAGAAACTCTATATCTATCTCGTCCCAGGGGTTTCCGTCGGAAGGACCTGTGTATGTAAAGAACGAGGATACAACACCCGTATTTTTGATAGGCTTCATGCAGACCTCATAAAGGCCGTAGCCGAAAAAGTCATTTGAACGGTATTCGCCTGCTGTGAACTCATAGGTCTTGTCGATAGTGAGCTTCATCAGACCGTCCTCGAAGGTTACATTTTCGGTGTGCCATGAGCAGTCAAAGGGCGAGCCGTTTGACCAGCCGTCGGAAGCGATAAACTTGTCTGATGCGCCGTTTCCGAAGTCAGCGAGCATATCGTATGGGCTGTCTTCCTCTGCCTGAGCTGTCTGAGACGAAGCATCTGCTGCCTTTGAAGAACTCTTAGCCTCGGAGGAGCTGTCAGCACTGTCACCGCAGGCTGTAAAGGACATTGTCATTACAAGGCAAAAAAGACCGATAATGTATTTTTTCATGCTATCATACCCTTTCATAATTATATACGTTTCCGCCTTAGCGGTCATTCTCATTGGTATACATGAATTATACACTATCAGTCTTAATTTTTATATCAGGAATTTAATCCCTGTATCACGTTTTTGCACTCAAGTCTTTTCGGGAGAACGCCAGTTCAGCCTGAAGAACTTTTCCCTGTACTGCTTAGGTGTCAGCCCTGTATGCTTCTTGAAGCAGGCTATAAAGTGGCTGTGCGAGCTGAAGCAAAGGTAGTTTCCTATGTCAATGGGGTCATAGTCGGAGAACTTCAGCATATTCTCAGCAGCATTGATCCTTTTAGTCATGATAAAATCGGAAATGTTCATTCCGACCTCTTTTTTAAACAGCTTCGACAGGTACTGTGGAGTAAGCCCCAGCTGATCTGCCAGCTCGCCCACTCTTACACCCTTGTAGATATTATCATACACAAGGTCTATACAGGTAAGAACGTGCTTTGAGTAAGCCTGTCCTACGGAGACGGTCTTCATTCTCTTTGTGTACTCAATAATAACATCACGGTGAAGCTGTCTGAGCCCTTCTTCGGACTGACAGACATCTATCTTATTGATATAGATATCACTTATCGTATATGCAGTTTCAGACGAGAGCCCGCCCTCTATGCAGAACCTCGCCAGCATTGCAACAGTTATAATAAGGTGATATTTAATATTCCTTATATTGTCCTCGCTTATCCTTCCGTAGCCTTCTACTGCCAGTGGAGTGTATGTGCGGTTGACGGCATCAAGGTCGCCGTCTCTGACAGCCGAGTAAAACTCAAGCTCCTTCTCATAAGGGGAATGATGAATGTCATTTTCGCTCTGGAAGAATTGGCGGTTAGACAGCTCTTTATTTATGCTCATGCCCCAGACTCCTTTCGGCGCATACATTATACTTGTAATCATAGTATACCACACTTTCGCGAACTTGTCAAAGCATACAGGCGGAGTACCATCCGCACTCCGCCCGCAGCCCACAATTGTATTTGGAGGATATTATTCAAAGATTGAGACCTGTCAGTACGGGTAATTTTTTATCCGGCAGTTCTCATCCTGATAAATCAACCTAAGTCTTCCTGTGCCTCATCGATAAGATAATCTATAGCTGCCTGATTTGATGCAACCACGCTGCTCCATGTTTCAGGCTCTGCAGGGTGCATTGTAGCCTTGGTTACGTTATCGGCAAGGTTAGCGAGATCCTTTGATACGCCCTGGCTGAACTCAAATACAGGGTGCTCAGCAGCAAGCTTGTATATCTCCTCACGCATATCCATCATCTCGTCTGTCCAGCCGTAGTCCTTCTGGAACTGCTCAAGAGTGATCTTTCTTGCAGCCTCGTCGGTCTCGGCATAACGTGTGCAGTCAAGGAATGCTGCAACGCCTTCGGGGTTAGGAGCGTTCTTGCAGATGCAGAAGCCGTGAATTCTCGAAGGAACATACTGAGCGTCGGAATCTGCGGAGCAAGGAACAGGAACGAACATTACGTCGCCTGCAGAGAGGTCGCCGTAAGGCTTTGTAACGGACGGAGCGTCCTCAATAGCCCAGAGACCGATCGGGTAGAACAGTGTAAGACCTGAACCGATACCCTCACCGAATACGTCGCCTCTTACCTTCCACTCATGCTCGTGCTTCGGGTAAACAACGCCGTTCTTCTGGAGCTCGTACATCATATCCTGCGCCTTTGCAAGCTTAGGATCGCTAATGTTGTTAGTGATCTTTCCGTCAGTCATGCTGATAAGCGGAAGCCCTGTAGACTGTGTAAGAGCATTCTCATAATACCAGCCGTCAAGAGCGAACTTGTCTTCCTCGGCATTGGTGAACTCTACGCACATCTCGCTCATAGTATCCCAGTTCCACTTGCCCTCATGGAAGAGGTCGGCAGGCTGGTCAAAGCCGCAGTCGTCAATAGTGTTCTTATTGTAGATCCAGATGTAGCAGGGGTCAACTCTTGAGATTGCAACATAGTGCTTGCCCTGGAACATGAACTGGTCTGCTGCGGACTTCATATCTGCCCAAAGGGGAGTCGAGAAGTCAATATAGTCATCGATCGGGTCGATCATAGCCTTGATAGCTCCCTTAGGGAACATATCCATATCGTCAGCGCCTATGAAATCAGGCGACTTGTTAGACATGATAAGTGCTGCCAGATCGTCAAACTTTTTCTCCCATGTTGTCTGATTGTAGTTGATAACACCGTCATACTTGGCCTTGAAGAGTGCCAGGTCAACACCGATGTCCTTATCCTCAGAAGCTGTCGGGTTAATATCCCAGAAGGAGAACCACTCAATAGTGTTGTTTTTGAGGTCTCTGGTCACCATATCATTGGTAAGTCTTTCAACTACCTCCTGCTGGTTTTCGTCGAGCTTCTTCTCAGGCATCGAGGAGCTTGCTCCCGAGCTGTCAGAAGAGCTTCCGCAGGCTGTAACAGCTATACACATTATAGCAGCTAAAGCTGCACCAAAACGTTTACCTGATCTCATTAGTAGGTACCTCCGATCGAATTACTTTCTCTTAGTGATTACAAGAGCTGCGCCTGCAAGTGCAACACCTGCAAATATGAGACCCTCTGCAGCGCCTGTTTCAGGCTGAGCTGCTTTAGCTGTGTTGTCGCTTCCGCCGCCTGCAGGAGTGGTTGTTGTGCCTGTAGTCTTGGTTGTGTTTGCAGCAGTAGTGTCAGCCTTGGAGCTGTCGTCCTTCTTGGACTCATCAGCCTTCTTGGAGCTGTCGTCCTCTTTCTTGGAGGACTCATCTGCGGGCTTTGAGCTCTCATCTCCGCCTGCTGCCGCAGGAGCACCGAGTCCGATAGTCATATAAAGTGTGCCGCCGTTGAAGCCGCCTTCCTGATCCCAGCCCTCTACCTCGGGAGTAGCAGCTGCGACAACTTCGCCTGTTGTCTCGTCTACTCTGTCAGTAGGACGGATGTGGAATCTGATGTCGCCCTCGGGATCGTGAGGCATCTCTGTGATGCCGAGCAGATCGTTGAATTTGGTCTCTGTGCCGTCTTCTGCTACAAATCTTGCGTCGAGGACCTCTACGGAAAGAGGATACTGAGCCTCTACATCAACACCGGCAGTCTCAAAAGCCTTGTCGAGATTAGAGAACATGACGCCCATCTCACCGAGAGAGCCCTTGTCGGACATTGTTGTGTCGGTAAGCGCCTTGTTGATCTTGTACTCGATAGTGATAGTGCCATCGTTGTTTTCAGTGTTCCATGTGCACCAGTCACCGTTGTTCCACTTCCATTTGCCGTCGTTGTTCATGAAGTAGCCCATAGCGCCTATGGCATAGTAAGCATCGTTCATAGTCTTGTCGTTCTCGTCAGGGTGTACTACATCTGTCAGCTTTGTAGCTGCAAATGCGCTGATTGACATACATGAAGCTGTGATAGCTGCTGCTGTCATACCTACGAATAATTTCTTCATACTTCTCATGGTAAAATTCCTCCAAATTTCTCAGACCTTCCTCGGTCTGTATTTTTTCGATGCGGCTTTCTTAGCCGTTGGTATAATATTATCACAGAATTTAATATTGTTATATCAAATAATTAACTTATATAACAGAAATGAAGCCTAAACTTGGAAATTTTTTTATATTTTTGGCTTTTTTCAAAAAATTTATGTGAATTACAACAAAACTTTCTTTCTGTATATTATAATTTAGTATTATATTACCGTGTTAGTATGCAAAAGTGCTGCAAAAAAATATATCCGCTGCACATTTACGGTACAGCGGATATCAATTATTTGTCCTTTTTTGAGTCTGACGAGCTCTCCGATGAGCTTGTATCATATTTTATGGGTTCTGTTTCAAGACCCTTGTCATTGGTCTCCTCGGCTTTTTTCTCGAGATCCTCAAGCATAGCTCTGAAAACCTTCATACTCTTGTTGTAGTTTTCCTGCATAGTCTCCTTCGAGTCTCCGAAGGTTTCTGCAGGTATCCTCATTGAAAGGTGAACATCATTCGGCATATTCGCATATTTGAGCTCATCTGCAAGGAACCCGAAGTTCCAGCTCATTCCGTCCTCATCAACATACTTGCTGTCAGGGAAGTCCAGCGGCAGGGCAGGTGTCATAAGCTGCATGAACTCCTCGTCGGTATTTGAGTCGGTGATAAAGAGTATAGCCTTGCCCTCCTGAAGCTGAGCCATAAGCTTTGTATTATTGACGTCCTGTCCGAGGTACCGTGCCGTATCAGGCCCTTGCGGAGCAGCTATCACAGCAACGTGTACATAGCCGTTTCCGTCAAAGTCCTCGGTGTATTTCTCAAAGAACTTTTCAAGCTCCTCAACTCTTGTTTCAAGCCCGTTGTTTGAGATAAGCACAACAGTAAGGTCAGCCTTTTCCCGCCTGAGAGTATCTATAGTAATAAAGGTTGTGACTGCAATTATAAACACCACAAAGATTATCATAAACTTATAGTGGTACACAAAATTTGCAAGCCATGCCTTTCCGTGAAGCTCGGTCTTTTCCTCATGAACCTCTTTTATAGTGGACTCCTCCTCGGAGATAACACCGCTTTTAAGCTTCATAAGCTCAAGGCGCTCCTCCTGCAGGCGTTTCTCGCGCTCCTTTTCGGCTGCCTTTTCCTGACGCTTTCTCTCTTCGAGGGCTTCCTCATAGAGCTGTCTTTCACGCTCTCTTGCGGCACGTTCCTGCTCTGCGAGTTCTTTTTCGTATTCGTAGTCCTCGTCATTTATCATATTATCGGAAGTCTGTATTCCTTTATTCTTTGACATTATTAAGCCTCCTGCAAGAATGTATGACTATTATACACTATGGTTGTGAACTGCGTATTAACAAAAAATCGCATAAAAAATCGTAAAAAATGACTATATACATTGGTGATAATATCTAGTATAATATATGTAACGAAATTATGCAAAAGGGGTGTTATCATGCTCAAAAAGATCGAACAAAGACAAACAAGGAAATCTGATGTTATTGAAAAGATAAAAGCATCAAGGCTGGAGCTTTCCCGTCTGGAGACTCAGATCAAAGATGCAGGTCTGCCTGTTATCATAACCTTTGACGGCTGGTCGGCGGCAGGAAAGGGCTCGCTTATATCGCAGGTGATAAAGGCTCTCGACCCGAGATTTTTCGAGGTTGTTTCCGTCAGAAATCCGTCTGATACCGACAGGCGCAAGCCGTGGATGTACCGCTTCTGGAGGGCTATACCTATGAAGGGGCGCTTCACTATCTATGACAGAAGCTGGTATCATGACAGTCTGAATGCAATGATGTATGATAACCTCAGCAAAAAGGCATACAAGCGCAGGCTATCGGATATTGCTACCTTTGAAAGGCAGCTCACCGATGACGGCTATCTTATAATAAAGATATTCCTGCACATCACGGAAGAGGAGCAGAAAAAGCGCATTAAGAAGCTTGAAAGCTCCAAGGTAACAGCGTGGAGAGTTGATGATAAGGACAGATACAACCTAAAGCATTACGATGAGTTTTTGGAGACCTATGACGATCAGATCAAGTCCACAAACTATGACTATGCACCGTGGAGCGTTATCGGTGCTAACGAGAAAACCTCGGCTGTACTTGATATCTATGAGGTTATCATAGGAAGCATAAAGGGAGCACTTGAAGCTAAGAAGGACAAGAAGAAATATATCCCGAAGGCTCAGTTTGAGACAGTGAGCCCTGCACTTGAGGGCTTTGGTTCTGTTCAGGTACCGAAGCTTAAAAACGTTGACCTTAACAAGAGCCTTACCGAAGATGAATACGAGGAGCAGCTCGACAAATATCAGGAGAAGCTATTCAAGCTGCAGAACCTCTGCTACCAGAAGAAGCTGCCTGTCATCGTATGCTATGAGGGCTGGGACGCAGGCGGAAAGGGCGGCAACATCAAACGTCTGGCGGCAGCTCTCGACCCAAGGGGCTATGAGGTTAAGCCTATAGCAGCTCCCGAGCCAAGTGAGCTTGCAAGGCATTATCTGTGGCGCTTCTGGAACAGGCTTGAAAATGACGGCCACTTCACTATCTTTGACCGCACATGGTACGGCAGAGTGATGGTAGAGCCTATTGAGGGCCTTACCCCGAAGGACAGAGTTGATCAGGCATACCGTGAGATAAACGAGTTTGAGGCTCAGCTTGCGGAGTGGGGCGCAGTTATTATCAAGTTCTGGATAAATATCGACAAGGACGAGCAGCTAAAGCGCTTCACCGAAAGGCAGAACACTCCCGAAAAGCAGTGGAAGATCACCGATGAGGACTGGCGCAACCGTGAGAAGTGGGACATCTATGAGGAGTACATAGACCGCATGACGGAACTCACCTCAACCGAACATGCTCCCTGGGTCATCATTGAGGGAAATGACAAGAAGTATGCCCGTATCAAGGCTCTGAAAACCGTTATCAAGAGGATAGAAGAGGCTCTTGATAAGAAATAGGCAATATCTACAAAAATTCCGAGCGATATTTGTGTAATATAACGCCATAAATCCTTCCTTTCCAAAGCGTATATATAACAGAACGCTTCGGAAAGGAAGGTATTTTTATGAGAAAGGCTATAATTATTTGTGTGCTGGCTGCGGCTCTGACCGCCTGCGGCAGCGTAGATGAGAGCTCGGGCAGCAAGACCTCACGAATTGGCAGCAAGGCAAAGGGCACCGTGGTAAACGCCCCTGCGGCATCTGTCGTGATAGATGACGGCTCGGAAGACCTGTATGAGAGAAATGTTCAGACCTACTATTCAAGTTATGGTGAGCAGTTTGATGTCGAATTATCACGCTACAGCGGTAATGCACAGGTAGTGATAAACTATGTCACGCACGGCTACAGTGATTATATCCCCGAAATGAACGGCTCGCACAAGTTCATCATCAGAACTGAGGACGAGTTTAAATATGTGAAGTCAAATTACGGTCTGTCGTTTATAGATACCGAGTTCTATACAGGCGGCTGCGAGGGTGAGTTCATCAATTGCGGCTTTGATGAGTACGATTATGTCATCGAGTATGACGAGCACAGCACAGGCGGATATTTTCTTCGCCCCGGGGGACTGGTGGTAGATACGGACAAGCTTGAATTTGTATTCACAAATGACAGCAAGGTACCCGGTGATACTGAAACGGTCACAGAGGCATTCACGGGAGATCTTTTTATAGCGGCAATACCTAAGGGCACTCTTATGAACGAGCATTACGAGGGCTGGGAATATATTGACCTTGCAGATATTGATGATCCTTTGGTCGATGAGCCTGTCGAAGATCCCGATCAGGAACAGCTGTACATTCCCGATGACACAGATGAATATATGAGAGAGGGCACTCTTATTGCGACTATCGAGGACGGCTCGGGAGAGGTTATGCGTCAGACCGAGGTTTACAGGCTTGATGATGACTGGTGCTTTGTGAACTTTGACTGCAAGACTACTTCGTGGGGCAGCCCCGAGTGGAAGAGAAATATCATCGTATCGGGCAGAGTGCATACTCTTGATGACGTGATAAAGGCAGCGAAGGATTTCGGCTCTGACGGCTTTGTTACCTACCCAAGTGACAAGGACACGCATACAATTGAAGAGTTTATCGAGAAATGGTCATAAAAAAGAGAGCTTCACCGTTTTGGTGAAGCTCTCAGTCTGTCGATAAACTCAAAATAGTGCAGAATCAGCCCTCGGCGTGTTCCTCGGCTTCGCTCGTCACCGCCTCGGGCGGTGTGGGAGGAAGGGGCTTCGCCCCATTTGCCCCACTGGAGCTATCGCCCCAGACCCCTTTTAAGAGAACTTTTGCAACAAGCAGAGCACACTTCGTTTCGGAGTGGGCTTTTCGTGTGATGTGTGATGTGTGATATTTCATTTTTTTGAACTGTAGGGTTGCACAAAATAGAAAGTTTAATTTTGTTAATTCTGCACTAACTATTTCCGCGTTCAAGGCAATAGAAGCCTAAGCTAAACTATGACGCGTATTGGTGCAGGGTTTTCCCTGCCAACAATTGCTGGAATATTATCAAATTAAAATATAAAACGTATATTTGCACAATTTTCAACAGAGATTTTTGTGCAACCCTACAGTTTGAGAAATCGTAATATCACACATCACACATCACACAAATAAAAGGGGTCAGGGGCGTAGCCCTAGTGGGTACATAGGGCGAAGCCCTATCCCCCTAATCCAGCCGAGGCTGTCTGGACGTAATGTCCAGACCTGACGAGGCATAGTTTCGCACTATCTATCTCCGCGTTCAAGGAGTGAAAAATCCTAAACAAAGGTACGTCGCGTATTGGTGCAGGGTTTTCCCTGCCCTTGCGGCGAGCACTCATATCTTGTTCAGGTCATCAAGGCTGGAGAGAAGCATTTTTTTCAGCTCTTCTGCCGTGTCCGCCTTTGTTCTGAGTTTTTTCTTAGCAGGCTTCGGCTCGGGAGCAGGCTCCGAAACAGGCTCGGATCTCTTCTGCTCTTCCTTCGGAAGCTCCCTTATTGGAGCAAACTCCTTGGTAACTTCATCAGGCGCAGATGAATCAGATACGGTATCTGAGATTTCGCCTGTCGGTATTGAGGAAGCTATCTCCTTTATCTCAAGGGCTATCTCCGAGGTGTTCTCTATCTGCACGTTTGCTTTATCTGGCTCGATCTCTTCCATAGTGGAGTTCTCAACCTTAACAAGCCCTGCGACTGTGTCCCTCTGAGTGAGGATTTTAAGCTCCTCTTCATCAATATAGGGCTTTATGCCTATTACCGAGAGGTTGTCCGTACTGCCGTTTTTGAGTGCAAGATGAAACAGTGCGCTCAGCTTTTTTGCTATCGGGATATCAAGCTCCATTCCGATTTCTATCTCTTCGGGAGATACGCAGTCGGAAAAGCCGTCAGAGGTTATCAGTATCATATCGTCGGGTTCTTTTCCGAAGCCTGATACTATCGGTATAATGTCAATAGTCGGCTCATTTACGGTGCTTCCGACTGAGGATATTATCGCATTTGCCTGCTGCGGGTCAAGGTCGGACATTTTCTCTATCTTTCCGTGATCGTAAAGATACCGCCCGTAGGACTGGTCAGTGGATATCTGTCTGACAGTGCCGTTTACATAGCGGTACATTCTGCTGTCTCCGACATTTATGCAGAGAGCCCGTCCCTGCTCATCAACTGCAAGGGCACAGAGCGTAGTCTGCATATTGGCAGAGCCCTCAGTGCGCACGCCCTGACGCTTTATCTTGTTATGTATGTTTGTAACGGTCTTTTTAAGGTCAACCGAGGAGCTGTAGTCAAGCGCCGCCAAGTGTGCAAGGCAGAGCTTTGAAGCAAGCTCTCCTGCATTCTCGCCGCCGACACCGTCGCAGACTGCTGTAATAAACGGTGCTGAAACGCAGGCATCACGGCTGCCCGAGCTCTTGACCTCATGGTCAATGAGCACGCAGTCCTCATTGATTTCCCGATAATTGCCCTTATCGGTCATTGCATAGATATAGTAGTACATTACGCTCTCCCTGAAATTACGTAAAGATGTTTTATTTAGATACGCTCAGCTATCAGGTCGCCCATCTTTCTGCAGCCGACAACGGTGCAGCCCTCTGAGCTTATATCTCCTGTCCTGAAGCCCTCTTTAAGTACCTGAGCAACTGCTGCCTCAACTGCATCGGCTTC
The DNA here is from genome assembly GCA_946528545.1 of uncultured Ruminococcus sp. Taxonomy (GTDB): domain Bacteria; phylum Bacillota; class Clostridia; order Oscillospirales; family Ruminococcaceae; genus Hominimerdicola. The sequence goes on along the minus strand of CAMMYU010000098.1, from coordinate 3,552 downwards.
CTTGTCCATATCGAAGGAGTATCTGAGCATCATAGCAGCGGAGAGGATAGTAGCTATCGGGTTAGCCTTGTCCTGACCTGCAATGTCGGGTGCTGAGCCGTGGCTTGGCTCATAAAGGCCGAACTTAGTGTCATTGAGCGATGCCGAAGCAAGCATTCCGAGTGAACCCGAAACCATAGCAGCCTCATCGGAGAGAATGTCACCGAACATATTCTCGGTGAGCACTACGTCAAACTGAGCAGGGTCACGCACAAGCTGCATAGCCGCATTGTCAACGAGCATATGCTCAAGCTCAACCTCCGGATAGTCCTTAGCGACCTCGTTTACAACCTTTCTCCAGAGCCTTGAAGAGTCAAGCACGTTAGCCTTGTCAACGCTTGTGACCTTCTTTCTTCTCTTCATAGCTATATCAAAGCCCTTTACTGCGATCCTTCTGATCTCGTTCTCGTTGTAAACAAGGGTGTCCGTAGCAGTTTCAAGGCCGTCAACTACCTCGGTCTTTCTTGCACCGAAGTACAGTCCTCCTGTCAGTTCTCTCATCATCATCATATCGAAGCCCTTTGCAGCGGTTTCTTCTCTGAGAGGGCAGGCATCTCTGAGCTCATCAAAAAGCACTGCAGGTCTGAGGTTTGCAAACAGACCGAGCTCCTTTCTTATTTTCAGAAGTCCTGCCTCGGGTCTGAGCTTTGGCTCAAGCTTGTACCACGGAGATGTAGATGTGTTTCCTCCGATGGCACCGAGAAGCACTGCATCAGCGGCCTTGGCTGTAGCTACTGCCTCATCAGTGAGGGGCACTCCGCAGGCATCAATTGAGCAGCCGCCCATAAGTATATCTGTGTACTCAAATTTGTGACCGAACTTTTCGCACACCTTGTCGAGTACCTTAATTGCCTCTGTAACTATCTCGGGACCGATACCGTCGCCCCTGATTACTGTGATTTTCTTTTCCATATTAATATCCTCCTTCGTCTATTACAAGCTCCTGCGGTGTAATGATCTCTATTGTGCAGGAATCGCATTTTTCCTCTGCGGTAGTTATAGTTATGCAGGTACATATTTTAGCATTGCCCTCGGAGAGCTGATCTCTGCAATATAGCTCGCAGACCTCGCCCTTGAGCATTGCCGTCATGTAAGCGCCCTCATCGGCAGCAATTGAGTAATCCATTTGAGAGTAGTCGATCTCCTTGCCGTCAAGGAAATACTCACGGTAATATGAGCATCTGTTGCTGCTTTTTTCTCTTATACAGTCAGGCGACAGCGCCTCGCTTATTGTCTGCTCACTTTCAGCCAGAGTAAAGCCCTGAGGGAACTCAACAGCCGAACCGTTATAGTTTGGGTTGTTGATCGTAAATGTTCTGGAAGAGAGTCTGTCTTCGGTCTCCTCGGGGTAAGCTGAAAGCACAACATTAGGGTTATTTGTGCTTTCGGAAGAGAAATCATTTCCGCATACGCTTAAGAGCTTTTTATTGCTCCATACAAGGTCAGCTCTTGTGCCGTTTATAGTCAGCGTAAACGGCATGGTACCGCTGCCGTAGTTGTATCCCTTGCTGCTGCTTTCGTCTTTTTTATCCTTGTCAGATGACGGAAGCCTTGCAGAGAATATGATGATCACAACAACCAGAAGTATAGGCAGCAGAAACACCAGCGCTTTTTTCAGGTCGTCTCTGTCAAACAGCTCCATAAAAGCCCTCCTCTCGGCGGTGACAAAAAGGGAACACGATCAAACGTATTCCCTTGATTTTTTACTGCTCCTTCAGAGAATTGAGGAGACCGTTCTTGTTGATTATATTAATGAGAAATTCCGGGAATGACTGTCCCTGATAGGTCTCATTCCTGGTGAGGTTGGTAATAACACCTGTATCGAAGTCTATCTCGACCTCATCGCCGTTCTGTATCTTTTCGGCAGCCTCTTCACACTCGATGATCGGAAGTCCGATATTTATAGCATTCCTGTAGAAGATACGGGCAAAGGTCTTTGCTATTACGCAGGAAACTCCGCTTGCCTTGATAGCTGCGGGAGCGTGCTCTCTTGATGAGCCGCAGCCAAAATTTGCCTCTGCGACGATAAGGTCGCCCTGCTTTACGTTCTTTGCAAAGTCAATGTCGATGTCCTCCATGCAGTGCTTTGCAAGCTCGTTCATATCAGCGGTGTTAAGATACCTTGCAGGTATAATAACATCGGTATCCACATTATCTCCGTACTTGTGTACAGTTCCTTTAGCATTCATGATGATTATTCCTTCCTGAGTTATTAATTCTTATAATCCTTAGAGCCGAACACATTTGTGCCGTTTGCCTGCTGTCTGAGCTCGTCATAGATCTGCTCAAGATATTCGGTATTGGGCTCTTCTTTAATTCTGGTGATGAAGTAGCACACCTTTACTTTATGGAACATTCCTTCCTTGGTCAGTGCAAAAACGGGCTTACCGTCTACCTGTGTAGCCATGTAGTTTGTTAAACCCTTCTTGTCTATTATCGCCTGTGTCTGATCACAGGTGAATGCATTCTGATCGTGAAGTATTCTTATAAACTCATCTGCTTTATCTTCCTTCTGAGAGTCATTAAGTTTGGTGCCGTACTTCTTTGTAATAAGACTTAAAATAGAATCATGGAAAATAACGCTCAGATAATTTTTCATTTTATATGTGCCCCCTCCCGGAAAGCTGTTTTAGTTTTTAGTCCATAAGTTCCATTGGCTGAGTGATAGTTCCTGTAACAGCGGACGCTGCTGCTACATAAGGCGATGCGAGATAAACCTCTGATTCGGGGTCTCCCATTCTGCCTACAAAGTTTCTGTTAGTAGTTGCAACGGCTCTTTCGCCCTTTGCAAGTATACCCATGTGTCCTCCGAGACACGGTCCGCAGGTCGGAGTAGATACTGCGCAGCCTGCGTCAATAAATATCTTTGTAAGACCCTCTTCAATGCACTTCATATAAATGTCCTGCGTTGCGGGAATAACTATGCATCTTACGTTTCTTGCGACCTTTCTGCCCTTGAGCACCTCGGCAGCGGCTCTCATGTCCTCGATCCTTCCGTTTGTACATGAGCCGATAACCACCTGATCTATATTGATCTTGCCGAACTCATCAAAGGTCTTTGTATTCTCGGGCAGATGAGGGAAAGCAACTGTAGGCTTTATCTCACTGAGGTTGATGGTGTACTCTGCCGAGTACTCTGCATCGGGGTCTGCCTCGTAAATTTTGAATTCTTTCTTTACTCTGTCCTTGCAGTAGTCAAGCGTTACCTGATCAACTGCAAAGATACCGTTCTTTCCTCCGGCCTCGATAGCCATGTTAGCCATACACAGTCTGTCCTCCATGCTGAGGTTTATAAGTCCCTCACCGGAGAACTCCATAGACTTGTACAGAGCGCCGTCAACACCTATCATTCCGATAATGTGGAGTATAACGTCCTTAGCGGAGCTCCACTTGGGAAGCTTGCCTACGATATTGAACTTGATTGCCTCGGGTACCTTGAACCATGTCTTGCCCTTAGCCATGCCTGCGCACATATCGGTCGAGCCGATACCTGTAGAGAATGCACCGAGAGCG
>CAMMYU010000097.1:0-22843 GCA_946528545.1 uncultured Ruminococcus sp. | reverse complement strand
AAGCAGATGATGTGCAGAGGCGTTAGCCGCGGGTCGTGCGGTGTTGCCTATAGTATATTATTTGGAAGGTGTTAATATGAAGGTTGAAAATATAATTAACGGTACCGAACTCACTGCAAAGGTTGAAGGCAGAATAGATACACTTACAGCTCCCGAGCTTGAAAAGCAGGTGCTTGATGCTCTTGACGGCATTGAATCTGTCACAGTGGATTTTGAGGGTGTTCCGTACATTTCATCGGCAGGATTCAGAGCACTCCTTGCAGTCAAAAAAGCAATGATAGCTAAAAACTGCGATAATATGAAACTGGTAAACGTTTCTGATGCACTCACTGAGATTTTTGAGGAAACAGGCTTTATCAATCTTTTTGATATTGAATAATAGGGGGACATACTGATGAAATCCAATATTTATTCGCTGCAGCAGTTCTGCACTGATTTCAGAAAAATACCGGCAGAAGCTGAAAAGGTCGCTAAGTACAATAACCTTGATGACAAGGCCGCAAGGCGTTTAAGGCTGCTGGCTGAGGAGCTTATCTGTATGCTGCCGCCTTTGCTTATCTACGGAGAGGGCAGCTTCTGGATAGAGAATGACGGTCCTGAATATGAGCTGCACCTTTATGTTCAGCCTAAAGACGCTATTGAGTATGATGTGAACAAAATTCTCTCACTTTCCTCAACAGGCAAGAATTCCGAGGCAAAGGGTATTCTGCACAGACTGACCGTGTCGCTTCAGCTTATGATGAAAAAGCGTGCAAAGCAGGCTAAAGACGATCCCTACGGTTCGTTCAAGGCGGGGGTTTCCGACTATGACGAGAATCAGATATGGTCACTGGTGGACTACAAAAACGGTCTTAACAGCGAGGTCTCCGAGCCTGAAAAACAGGAGCAGTGGGACGAGCTTGAAAAGTCGATAATTGCTAATATTGCTGACGATGTGACCGTTGGTATCATCGGAGGAAAGATACATATTGTTGTTAAAAAGAAATTCTGATCAATAAGCGTTTATTTCAGAGAATTACGAAGCTCCCGTACTGTGAAGGTACAGGAGCTTTTTATGTTATCGAAACATAGCTAATAAATAAATTATTAAAAACCATTGAAAAACCTGTAAAAATGTGTTATAATCATTTTATAAGCTGCAATTTGCAGCATTTTAACAGGAGGTTATAAGAATGAACAAAAAAACTATTGCTTTACTGCTAAGCGCTGCACTATGCTGCAGCTCTGCAATGACCGGCTGCAGTGAATCGGATTCAAGCTCGGAAGGCTCTGACAGCAGCAAGGCTGAAACATCTGCTGCCGAAAGCAAGGAAGCTGTAGAGTCGGCCGCTGAGGAAAGCTCGGCTGAGAGCACGGAGTCAGAAGCAGAGGAGGCTCCAAAGGAGCGCCCGACAAACATTGTTGACGGAATTGATTATCTGACATTTGTATCTCACGGCTACAAGCTTCCCGATGACTGGGAAGAAAAGACCGAGATGGTCACTTTTGTGAACGGTCAGGATTATGAGGTCACAATTGAGAAAAAAGCTTACGATGCTTACATGAAGCTCAAGGAGGAGCTCGAAGCTGACGGCATTTTTATTGACGTTGATACGGGCTACAGAAGTGTTGCCGAGCAGGTTGAGCTTACACAGCGCTACAGAGAAAGGTACGGCTCTGAGTATGCTAAGAATACAGTTGCAGTTCCCGGCTATTCCGAGCACCATACAGGACTTGCGATAGACCTTTATCTTATAGTTGACGGCAAGCCTGTTATCTATAACGAAGACCTTGTAAAGTATACCGACATCTGGGCAAAGATTCATGAAAAGCTTGCAAAGTACGGCTTTATTCTTCACTATATGGAGGGCAAGGAGGACATAACCAAGTTTGATTATGAGCCCTGGCATATCCGTTATGTAGGTGAAGAGCCTGCTAAAGAAATCACTGAGCAGGGTATTACACTTGAGGAATATCTCGGTGTGACTGTTGGAGACAGCGCTGATGACACCTTTGAGGAAACCTATACTCCCGTAAATAATGAGACAATTTATCAGGTTGCTCTGCTGCAGTCTCTGGTACAGGGCTACTATGACGGTATTCTTTCTGTTGACGCTCTGAAAGAAAAGGGAGATACGGGTCTCGGAACGTTTGAGGGCGTAAACGGCGAGATGATCGTTATTGACGGTGAGGTCTACAGAGCTGACAGTCAGGGCAATATCGAAAAGCCCGAGGGCGATGAGATGATACCGTTCTCAGATGTTACATTCTTTGAGAATGACTATACAATGGAGCTCAAGGATATCAAGGATATGGATTCGCTGAAAAAGGAGCTTGATAAGTTCACTCAGCTTAATAAGAATATGTTCTATATGGTCAAGATCAACGGAACATTCTCAAACATCAAGGCAAGAAGTGAGTCCAAGCAGAAAGAGCCTTACAAGATGCTTGATGAGGCACTTGCTGAAACTCAGGTTGAATTTGAGTTCAAGGACGCAAAGGGAACAATAGTCGGACTTTACTGCCCTGATTATATGAGCGACCTTAATACAACAGGCTGGCATTTCCACTTTATCAGCGAGGACCGTACTAAGGGCGGTCACATTCTGCAGGTAAATCTCAAGGAGGCTGAGGCTCAGTTTGATATGACACCGGGCTTTAAGATGTATATGTCAGATGAAGAGAACTTCCAGAAGATGGACCTTGCAAAGAATGTCGATGAAGCAATAGAAAGTGCTGAAACCAAAGAACATCAGTAAGCTTGATTGCAGACAATATCAAAGGCTGTGCAGAGAATTTCTGCACAGCCTTTTTATGTTATAAAACTTTATAGTCATACCAGAACGGATACATATTCTGCTCACCCTTTTCGCCAAAGCGTTCACGGGCGGCGTCGGCCTCCTCCTGAGTGTTGAAGTACAGTCTTTTTATATCTACTCCATAGGCACACTGCGGGATATAAGACTCAATATCAACAACGCCTGCTTCATCGTAGTATTCCTCATTTACGTCTGAACCATATACGGCAGTGCGTATTGTTCCTTTTGCAACACTCAGATCTATCTTGTCAAGGTCAACACCATGTTCACTCAAAAGTGCTTCTATATCAGCTTTATTGTGCTCGAACTTTACCTCTATGGCTAATTTTTTCACACCCGAATATTCTCCCATAGAGATTATCCCCAGCTCCAACATACGATCACTCAGGTTTTTCTGAACACCCGAAAGCGTGCTGACCTCTTTCCATTCGACGGTTACAGGCTCAATGGGCTCGTGGATATCAATGTCCTTAATGCTCAGGTCTGCCTTTTCAAGCTCCGCATAGAGCCTGTCGGCATTATCTTTGGTATCAACAACAACATTGAGCCAGCTTTCATCGACCACATCGCAGGAGGCCACTCCGCAGGCATCGGCATAGGTACCGATAAGTGCGATCGCCTCTTTGAAATCGGGCGCTTCGGACTCAGTATCAACAGGCATTTCGGGAGTAAGCGAATCACCGTACATAATAAGCCTTGTTTCCTTTTTGTACTCGGGGTGCCTGTCCAGAAAGTCACTTATCGCCTGATAATGAGCTCCGTCCTCGGCACACAGCACCAATTTCGACGGCAGATAGATAGCCATATAAACGGCTTCACTATTAAACGCCTCATTGTTTTCGTTTTCTGCTGCTCTCCATATCTCGTTGTAGAGCTTTGCCCTCTCTTCAAGGTATTCCTTATTATCATCGCTTTGATCGTAAATATCATAGTTCTCACCGTCAAACGATATCGCAAGACTTGTTGTCGGACAGTTATACATTACTGCACAATCGAGGAGCTCCTCAAGCATGCTGTCATCTTTCATATTTATCTTCAGGATCGTTTTGCGGTAAAGACCATCGCTTCCATTGCTTTCATATAGCACCTCTATGTCCTTGATATGAAAATAGTCATATAAGCCTTGGTCGCTCAGGCGAAAATTAAAATTCGCCACGCTGTTTGTATCTATTATTCTTAATTCCGCAGCCCTGAATTTGATCTTACTTATATCAACTCCGCAGGCTTCAAGATATTTTCGGCAGTCATCTATCCCCCTTACATAGAGAACATCAACGCAGATCTTATTATTTTCATTCTTGACCTCGGCCGTACCAAGCTCCTTTGAGTACTTCGATATAAGCTTTCTTACCGTTTGATAATCAGTTATCGGCTCTGCGCCCTCGGTACGCTCTGCTATGACCTTTCTGTAAGCTGTGTGTATCTCGATAAGCTCGGGGTCGATGCCTTCGATCTCAAGCGCCGCTGTTATCTTAGGCGCACTTGCTTCGTCTCTTATGCTTACAGACATCCAGTTTCCGCAATTGACGGTGCTTATGATATCAAAGCGTGACTTGTTATTTTCAAGGAACTCTCCTGCCTTTTCAAAGCGCTCCCACTGTTCCTCCGAGATGTCCTTGTCGGTTACGGTCTCAACGTCTATAGTTGTATATATGATACCTTCTTTTTTCTCTACCGATGTTACTCCTGCCGTCAGCGAGGAGCTTTCGGTTTTTATCGGCTTATTGTTTTTCATATTAAGCAGCAGCACAAGTCCGCACACAACTGCTGCCGCCGCAGCAATTGAGATGAAAACTCCGTAATGCCTTTTAACGCTCGCACCGGAAGCGGCTCCCCGGGCGCTGTCATGGAACTCCCTTTCAGGCTCATCGGCCGAGGTGCTTATCAGCTCTCCCCTGTCGAGTATGCTCTCTATAAGGGCATCAGAAGGCACAAGCTGAGCAGACAGTTCTGCTCTCATTTCTTTGAAAAATCTTTCATTCATCGAAATGCCCTCCCTTCAAACGTTCTCTCAGCATCTTTCTTGCACGGCTAAGACGCATATCAACATTCTCTGCCGTTATGCCCAGCGACTCGCCTATCTCCTTTGAGGACAGCCCCAAAAAATAATAGAAGTACACAGGCAGTCTGTACTTGTCATCAAGCTTCATAACAGCCTCGAAGACCTCGCTCTTTTCGCTGCTCTTGAAGCTCACCTGTGCGTCTTTAAGGGGCTCGTCCGTTTTGTCTACCTTGGTGTTCCACGAGCTGTGGTTATACTGCCTTGCGATATTCACAGCAGTTTTCAGGAGCCAAGCCTTTCTCTGAGGCTCGCTCTCAAACTCGGGTGCCTTTCTTATATAGGTAAGGAAAACGTCCTGAAAAACATCGTCTGCATCAGAACGCAGTCCCACCTGTGCAAGTACCGCACTGTAGATAAGACCCTTATACTTATTTATCACATCAGCGAGTTCTTTTCTGTCGGTGCTTTTCATGTCCTCACCCCCCTTTATAATTATATCGTATCTGAAGACTATATCCTAACAAGATCCGAGCAATTCTGCCTATTGCACAAAAGTGAACACCCTTCATTGTGCAGACTGACACAAAAAGAGCCCCGAAACCTCGGGGCTCTGATTTATTACTTAGTGGAATGCTTCTCGGAATACTCTACCTGTCTGTCATAAACAACCTTTGGAGTATAACGCTTTATAGCCTTATCGTTGATCTTGAAGTCCATAGCCTCTACCCAGCTGTCGATCTTAGCCTGAAAATCCTCCGCCTTCATTTCCTGAAGCAGGCTGTCACGATTCGACTCTGCATACTCAGAAGCTCTTTCCGCAACATCGCCCTTTGCAATGATGTAGTAGGCGTTGTCATTCTCGTAGGTCTCAACCGAGCCTGCCGACAGATTGTTGATAAACTCGTTGAGCTTATATGATGAATCGTCGTAATCCTTGGTGTCCTTATTCTCTTCATAAGTCTTCTTTATATTGGAGAAGTTCACCATCTGCTCATTTGCATAAGGATCGTCCTCAGCCTCAGACTCTGCCTCACTGTCAGTACTGTCGAGCACTGCATCGGGATCAAGGTTCAGGTCGCCGCCGTCAGTCATTGTCTCACTGTCGGGAGCCTCAGTATCCGTTACCTCTTCCTCTGCGGTGCTGTCAGGAACAACCTCCTCGGAATCCTCAGCCGCTGCGCTCTCATCTGCAGAAGCATTTGTGCTCTCGGTCGATACCTCGCTCGCTGTAAGCTCCTCGCCTGCAGCGCTGTCGGCTGATGCAGCACTGTCTGCTGACGAGCCGCTGTCGGTATCATCAGCAGCCTGCGAGGACTCCTCGGAAGCGGCTGCCTGCTCGGCTGCTACATGGTCATTGTAAGCGCTTATAACAAGATCGAAATCCTCAAATGAAACACCCTCTGCCTGTGCGGAGAACTCATCAAAGTGTTCCTTAGCCTCGGCATTGGTCTGATCAGCGTTTTCGTCGCCCTCAGCCGCCTTTGAGATAGTTATCATCTTGTATCTCATGTAATTTTCTTTCAGGAAGCTTTCTATATCCGCATTGGTGACTTCTTCCTCGCCGCCCTCAGCGTAATAATGATTGAAAAGCTCTGTTCTCATATACGAAGCCTGCTGAGCCAGCTTTATAGACTCCTTGGAAATGCCCTCATACTCGTAAAGCTCTCCCTGAGAATCCCATGCACTGTTTACCGACTCCTGTATCTCCTTGAGCTGATCCTTTGTAAGCTTCAGGTCAAGCTCCTCAAACTTAGCCTTTACAGCAGCATACTCCTTTGTAGACTTCATAGCATAGTCAGACAGATAATCAGCATAATCCTTGCCCTCTATCTTCTGACTGAAAAAGTCCTCGGTTACGCCATCGGAATAATACATCATCATATTCCTGTAGGACATCTCGCTGTAGATATTGTAGATATATATACCTGCATTTATTTTTTCACCGCCTGCAGTCATTGCGTAGGTTGTATCAGAGCAGCCCGTAAACGAAGCAGCGCATACAGCCGAAGCAAGCACAGCAGCGGCAAATCTCTTTGCCTTAGACATTGATATCAAATTCCTTTCCTTTTGGCAATTCGCCTTTACATACAAATATCATTATACTACAATTCCTCTATAAAGTCAAGCATTATTTTTATAAGCGTCAATAAACCTTGCATATTTGCCTACAGGGGGCTTATCAAAGCATATTCCGAGAGCCTCGATCCTTCCGACAAGCTCAGTCGGATACTCTCCTGTATATTCAAGCTCAATCTCAAAGTCTGTAATGCCGAGATACTCGCTTTTGTCAAGGCAGACCTCACAGCTTTCTATCACTGCTGTCTTTCTCAGAGTAAAAAGCTCTCCCATACCTACTGCATCTCCAAAATACGCACCTGTGAGCTCTTTAAGCTCCCCTGCTGAAAGCACAGGCGGCACAGCGGACAGCTCCTTTTCAAACTCCTTCTTTACAGACAGCGCACCCTCCTCCGATACGGGCATTTTCACCTGCAAGAAGAAGCGCTCCCCTATCTGCCTTACTCTGATACTTGAAAACAGCTTTGTGTTCCTGCATCTGAAATAGTGGTTACGCTGTTCTATTGTGTGCTCCCACTCAAATTCCTTGCTGAGCCTTTCATACTGCGCCTCAGTAAGCATTACTTTGAGCTCCTTTTCTATGTTCATCATAGCTATACCTCCGCATATCAAAGCCCCTCCGCTTATGGGAAGGGCTTAAAATTTTATGAGCCTGATACTATCTTCTGAATCTGCTCGTTTATGGTCTTGAGCTCTGAATCTACAGTTGTGCTGTATGCCTGTCTGACAGATGCCCATGTCTGCTGAGCGCCCTCGCTGTCAGGCTGTGAGGACAGAATATAGAGTGAATCTGTAAGGCTGTTGTTGCCGTCAAAGCTGTTCGGGTCGCCGAGAGCATTGGAGATACCGTAGCAATAGTCATAGATCATATAGTAGTCGCTTGAAACCACATCGGTCTTGACTGCGTACATCTCATCGGTCCATGTAGGATTGTTCTCCATGAACTTATCCTTGTTTGTCTGCTGGTAGTCGGGGTCTGTGTAGGTAACACGGCAGCACTCAAGCCAGCACTTCATAGCCTCTTTCTTTGTTGAGCCTCTTGTCCACATGAACGCCTTCATGTCAGAGGTTGTTATCTTCTGAGGGTTGTTGGTATACTGAGGAATAGGCACTATTGCCCAGTCATCGGAATCCTTCGGAGCGTTGCTGCCCGAATATGCCCAGTCGCCCATTGCATAGAACAGACAGCCCTTATTGAAGGCATCTCTTGCACTGCCTACCCACTCATTGAGAATGATATTCTCCTTGTTGAGGTCTGCAAGAAGATTCTGAGCGTTCTCTATATCGGGGTCATCAAGGTTTGATGAAAATGAGTTTGAAGCCTCATCATAGTTTACAAGAGTCTTTCCTGTCTGCTGAGTGATATGCTGCTTAAAGAAGCCGTTAATGCCGTATCTCTCATCGTCGCCGCTGCTGTTCTGAACGTACTCACGCATGATCTCTGCCCAGTTGTCCCAGTTCCACTCGCCCTCAAGATAAAGCTCATACGGGTCCTGAAGACCCTCGTCTTCAATGATCTCATGGTTATAGCAGATCATAGCCGAAGCCTCATATCTCAGAGGTGCAACATAGTGCTGACCGTTCAGAGAATACTGCTCGGAATCGTCTTTTACATCTGCCCAGAGGGGATCGTCAAAGCTTACGATCTCATCAATCGGCTGGTGCATATTTGCTACAACGTGTGCAGGGAATGACAGCCACTCATAGTTTGTCATATCGGGAATGTCCTTGTTTGCAAGAAGTGCTGCTGCAAGGTCATCAAATCTCTCGAAATAGCTTGTTCTCTGATACTCAATAGAGCCGCCCTTCTCTTCAAACAGAGTGAGCTCTGTGCTCTTTTCGGGGTTAGCTCTTGTAGGGTTAAGGTCAGAAACACCGAGGTACAGAAGTGAAGTTTCAGCGCCCTCGGGAATAGCATCTACTTTATCGGTTGAAGCTACCTCAACGTTTTCGGTCGCAGAGAAATCATCTTCCTTTTTTGAGGAAGAGCTGTCCTTGCTGCCGCATGAGGCAGCGGTAAAAGCCATAAGCATTGCTGCGCTGAGTGCGCATATCTTCTTCATTGTCATAAAAGTCACTCCTTACTTGATAAATACAAACTCAACAAGCTCGAAAAGCTGTTTGCCCTCAAAGAACTGCGCTGTCCAGTCAGTTATCTTGTGGTCAGCCACGAAGAATATCGAATGACTTCCTGTGATGTTCTTTATCCTGCATTTATAAATGCCGTCGCCTGTTCCGATCTCCATAACACCGAGCTCCTCGCCGTCTTCATAGCTGTCAGCGAGAATTTTCATACGGCAGTTTGTACCCATACCTCTTACCTTTACGGCAAGCTGTAAGCTGTCGCCTGTAAAGTCATCTCCGAAGTCAAAATACTTATATCCGATGATACAGCCGTCTTTTATATCTGTGACCACTCTCTCGAAAAGGTTCTTTTCAGTGATAAAGCAGCCGCCTTTAAGCACGCAGGCTATCTCTGCAGGAGTTATCTTATACGGGTCAAGCGAATCCTCAAAGCCGAGCGAGGTCATCTCTACTGTCGGTATAGTGCCGTCGGGAAGGATCTCTATCTTTTCGGCGCACACACGCCTTGACATTATTGTGCCGTTGGTCATCTTATGATAGAAGATGTACCACTGCCCGTTTATGCAGGCTATAGATCCGTGATCGTTGCCGCCTGGGTAATCAACCTCATTATCAATGATATAGCCCCTGTAGGTGAAGGGTCCTCTCGGTGAATCCGAGGTAGCATAAGCAAGCCTGCTTCCCTTGCAGGGAGAATAGATCATATAGTAGGTATCGCCGATCTTTCTCGGAGAGCTTGCCTCATAGAAGCGCTGTTCAGCAGGCACTTCCTCGCCGTCTGCAATAACAGACCTCATATATGAGCCCTCGATAACGGTATGCATATCGTTTCCGTCAAGCTCATTCATGTTAGACTGCGAAAAGCCGTAGTATACATACACTCTTCCGTCATCGTCAACAAGCACTCCCGGGTCATTGAATGTACCCTCATCACCGACCTCTTTGCCCTGCCAGTTATATCTGCCTACAAGCTTGAAAGGACCTTCGGGCTTGTCAGAAACGCTCACTGCGCCCTCAGTTCCGACTATATAAGTGTAGAGATAGTACTTCCCGTCCTTCTCGACCACATCGGGAGCAAACAGGAGATTGTTTGTCCACTCCGAGGTATCAGCCTTGCGGTCAGTTCCGTCTTTGGTACGGAAGCTGTCTCCGTGACATTTCCAGTTGTTAAGGTCATTCACATCTGCCGACCATACCTTCAGCTTCCAGTCGCAGAACTCCTCTCCCGCAGGTCTGTCGTGAGAGCCGTAAAGGTACACTCTGTCTCCGAAAACTCTTGGCTCGGCATCGGGGATATATTCCCACAGCGGTAAAATCGGATTTGGCATTATATCATCTCCAAAAACATTAAGTTATTATGAGTATAGCACAATATGCCTAATTTTTCAAGCATAAATATTTATATTATATAAATATATTACAAATCACAAAACAGGCTCCGCAAAAGCGAAGCCTGTGATCTTTAAGTATCATAAAGCTGAGAAAGCATCTTATCGTGACGCACCGACAGCGGAGTATCATCGGTTATGATATCTGCTACACAGTAAAGGTACTCTCTGCCGCTGGCATTTGGTCTGCACAGTATCGTATGGAGGGTCCACTCATACTCGCCCTTTGCATTTACTGTGCGGAAGCAATCCGAGATATAGCCGTTCTTTGAAACATCAATACGGCTGATAATGTTATCCTTATTTGCGAACTCAACATACCTCTGTCTGTCAGCAGGATGAAGATAGCCTGTGTATTCATTTCTGAATTCAACAGAGCCTGCCTCGTCAGCAGTCTTGCTTGCAACATAAGAATTTGAAAACAGCCTCTTTGACCTGCGGTTTTCAAGGTCAAGCTGATACACTGCCTTATAAAGCTGGAACAGGCTTCTAAGTGCATTGTCAAGCTCATCGCTCTTTTCGGCATCAACGTTGTGCGTCATATCACTGGCTCTCAATTTATGGATATAGTGCCCGTTATGCTCGGAGAGCGTTCTCACAAGGATACGGATATATCTTCCGTGTGCTGTATAGTAAAGCTCCTCACGGTTGCGGCTTTTTGCAGGCTTTCTTATAAACTCTCTGATAGCAGGCGAAAACGGCGTCATATTGCTGTTGACCATTTTCTCTACAAACTTTGTATCATTGAGCCCCAGGCTTTTTAAGAGGTCTCTGTGCCTGTCATTTGCAAACAGATACCTGAAATGCTTTCCGTCATCATATATAAGCGACATTGAAACATCGGTCAGGAAGTCTTCCTTGCCTGCAGGGTCATAGAACTCCTCTTCGTAGTCCTCCTCAATAACGAGACCCCTGTTTCTGATGTGCTCTATAGTCTGGTCATAAGGCAGAGGTCTGCCGAACCAGAAGCCCTGCACAGTTTCACAGCCGATATTTTTCAAAAACTCGAACTGCTCCTCAGTTTCAACACCCTCGGCAAGAGTATCAACGTTGATGATCTTGCTCATTCTGACTATCGACATCAGGATATCCTTAGTCTTCTGATTGAAGGTTGAAAGGAAAAGCATATCAATTTTCAGCTTATCAAAGGCGAAGTCCTTCAGAACATTCAGTGATGAATATCCGCTTCCGAAGTCGTCCATCCATATCTCAAAGCCTGCGGCTCTGAACTTATCAATAACCGAGGTGATATAATCATACTCACTGATGATAACGCTTTCTGTTATCTCAATACGGAGCATCTTCTTCGGGACATCATACTTGGTAACTGTATCGTCTACAAATCTGAAAATATCACAAAGCAGGAAGTCTATCCTTGACAGGTTAAAGGACACAGGTATCGGTCTTTCGCCCCTGTCAACAAGGCGTCTGTAGTTCTGGCAGATAAGCTCTATCATACAGCAGTCAAGCTTATGGATAAGGCGGCTATCCTCCAGAGCCGAAATAAACACCGCAGGCGAGAGCAGTCCTCTCTCGGGGTCTCTCCAGCGGGCAAGCGCCTCAACCGAGCAGACCTTCTGGCTGAGCGTTCTTACAACAGGCTGATAAAATGCCTCGATATGACCGTTCTTAACAGCATTGTCGATATTATCAACCACGAACTGTCTCTGTTCAAACTCATGCTTCATTTTCTCATCGTAAACCGCAACATAGACCGATGGTCTCTCCTTAATGCTGTCGCAGGCAAACTGAGCATATCCGCAAGCCTTTTCAGGGCTGATGCTGTTGTCCTCAAAGTTATATATACCTGCCTTGAGCTCAGTTTTAAGGTCGGCAGTATGCTGTTTGATGAGGTTTCTCACATAGGTTATACGGCCTGAAAGACCCTCTGTCTCAGTAAGGACAGCAAAGCGGTCATTTGACAGGTGCGCCAGAAAATCATCAGGGAAAATGTGCTTTAATATCTGGGCAACATTGAGCAGGAACTCATCTCCTGCCTTTATACCGTATTTCAGATTTACCGAGCTGAAATGATTGATATTGAAATATACGATCGAAAACTCCTGAGCATTCGGGTTCAGGGCATTAAGGTCTAAAAGCTTCTTTGAGAAGTCATAGAACCTGTGCATACCGGGCAGACCCGTCAGGCGGTTAAGCTCATACGTTATATGCTTTGTGTCCGTATCAATTATGAACACATAGAACACACGCCCAAGCTCCTCATCATCAACAAGCTGACCGTAATGCTCGATATATTTCAGCTTTCCTGCCTTATTGCAGACCCTGTAATTCACATGGTCAAAGGTATTAAAGCCCTGTACTATCTGGTTATATATGCTTGCCTCAACGTTTTTAATATCCTGATAGTAGACGATGTCCATAAAGCCCTTTCCGTAGCTTGCTATTATATCGTCAAGGCTCTCACAGCCGAGAATTTCCAGAAATTTATCGTTGACATATAAAATCTCCTCGGACTCATTATCCCGATAGATCATAAAGCCTCCGGGCATTCTGTCTGCACTCATCCTAACCACTCTGTCGGGGATCGTAATGTCCACAGTGAAAGCCTCCTTTCTGTTTTTATGATATGATGCTATTGTTCAGTATGCATCTGCCTAAAATAATCATCAGTAGTTACACGGTCCTTGCCTGTGTTTTTGCTTATGTACATAAGCTTGTCCGCACGGGTGATAAGAGACTCAAGCGTATCATCACGCCTTACAGCGGTAACACCGACAGAAACCGTAACCTTTAGCTTCTGACCGTTATGCTCAAGCTCTACCTCGTCTATCCAGCGCTTGAACTTCTCGCCGATTATCTGCTCGTCGCAGTCCTCAGCACCGCTGAAAATGCCGATTATCTCCTCACCGCCCCAGCGTCCGATAAGGTCATCCTTTCTGGCTCTGGTGCGAAGCTTTATAGCAATGCACCTGAGGATATTGTCACCCTCATTATGACCGTAGCGGTTGTTGAAGTCTCTGAAATTGTCTATATCCGCAAAAAGAAGAACGAAAGGCCGTATAAAGCGCAGGCTCTCTTTGAGCTTATATATGAGGAAGTTGTTCAGGTAGCTTCTGTTAGGCATACCTGTAAGCTCATCATGCATAGCCGCCTCGGAGAGTTCATCTATAATTTTGTCATCATAGGTCGGTGCAACGCAGTCCTGAAATACCTCTACAGCGCCTATAGTCTCGCCGTTCAGCTCCAGAGGAAAGGTGTTCACTATAATAGGCAGGCGGTGTCCGTTCTTGTTTCTGACAAACACTTGCTCATGACGCTCTCTGCCGTCAAATATAGTTCCCACCAGAGGGCACAGAAGATTGCAAAGCGGTCTGCCCTTCTTGTCGATATGGTCAAGCTGAGAATCGAAGCAGGTTCTGCCTATCATTTCTTCCTTGCTGTAGCCTGTGATACGCTCTGCCGCCTTATTCCAGTACATTATCCTTCTGTGTACATCAACACAGTAAACTCCGTCTGTAATATTATCCAGCATACTGTTCAGAAGCTGATTGTGCTCCGAAACATTTATCATATCCATAGCTTCACCGCCCTTAAACTTCATAGTTATACATAATAATTATAGCACAACATTTTATGTTTGTAAAGTAGTCGGGAACACATTTTACAAATATGGATAAAACTAACAGCGAACAGGAGATCTCCCGTTCGCTGTCAGACATTTATTACCAAAACCAGCTGAAGAAGCCGTCATCATCGTCATCATAGCCCTGTTCTTTCTCTATCTCAACGGTATCCCGTCCATTACTGTAGGTCTGTACCCAGCCCTCAACACCGTCATATTCGATGTATATCCACCTGTCGGTATACGGGTCTGCACGGTAGCCTTTCAGATAAGCTGTATCGCCTATATCGGCATAGCCTATGACTTCAAAGCTGTCTCCGGGGCCTGTTCTTATTTCAAGATAATTGGCAAGTATCTTTACAGGCAATTCCTCGTCAGCAAGGTACGCAGGCTCGGAAATCGTATTCTCCGCAGGCTTTTCATCAGTCAGCATAGACTCAATACACCAACCCGAATACACACTGTAGTCAACATAAGCCCACCATGCGCCCGAAGCTTCATCATATCTCTCTGCGAACATTTCAAGGCTGGCACCCTCGGGGAGAAGCTCTTCTATCACAGCGTCATAGCTGTAGGAAGGTCCTTTTCTCAGCCGTACATAAGGAGAGTTCACATACACAGTCTTTATGTAAGCCGCATCATCGGGAATTACCTCATCAGACGGAGAAACCGACGATGCCGTAGTAGTAGTTGTAGTAGTTGTCGTGGTTGTTGAAGTAGTGCTTTTTGAGGTAGTGGTTGTGGTAGTCGATGTGGTCTCAGGCTTTGAGCTTTCGTCTGTTTCGGAGCTTACAGGGCTTGCTTTAGTAGTTGTCACAGTGACAGAAGCTATCCTTTCGGCACGCTCACGGGAGTTCTCGCTTTTCCTGAGCACAAGCAGAAACACCACAGCCATAGCCATTAAGATAAGGGCAGCTGAAATAACTACTATAGCTATCGTTTTTGCAGACGATGCCTGCTCTATCCTGACAGGCTGAAGCTCTGCCTTTCGGGCATTTTCAGCCTGAAGCTTCTTCTCGGCCTCTCTTACAGCCTCTTTGCTGTAGTTGACGGTCGCAGGCTCGGGTCTGCGGTTTACCCTTGCAGGCTCGGGAGGCGGTGCTGACACCTCGCTTATTCCATACATGGAAGCATACCTCTCAACAGGGACAGGCTCAGGCTCGCTTCTGTCACGAAGCTCCTCCAGAGACCTTATAACAGCACTGATAGTTCTGAACCTGTTTATCGGCTCATAGGCACAGCACTGCATAACTATGGTTGACATAAGCTCCGAGCAGCCCTTAGGAGGAGGAAACTCCTTTCCGTTTATCCTGTCAAAGACCGCCTTGTCTTCATCAACAGCAGAGCTGTCCTCACCTGCAAAAGGTATCCTGTTGCCGTTGAGAAGATAATAAAGCATTATGCCGAACGAATAAATATCCGCAGTTTTTGTATACCCCTCCTGAGTACTGGAAGCCTTCCACACCTCAGGAGCTATAAAGGGTCTTGTGCCCGCAAAGGTTGAATAGCTGATAAGCTCCTCCTGCTTGGCAATGCCTAAGTCCCCGAGAAGGAAATTACCCTTGCTGTCAACATAGATGTTTTCGGGCTTTATATCTCTGTGGAGCATATCTATCTCGTGCATAGCCTTTATACCGTTTGAAATATGCAGTGCAAGTCTCAGCACCTCATTCTCGGAAAGAGGACCGTACTTCTGCATATATTCGGGAACCGAGATATAGTAATCCATCTGTATAAGGACATCAAACCCGACAATCATACCCTGATCGTTATAAATATCCTTAATGCTGTGAGCAAGGCACTGAACTATATGCTCCTTACCCTTGAGCTTATACATATTTTTTATCTCGTTCACAACGGCCGACTTCCGACTCTCGACAAGCATAACGGGGTCTGCCGCATCACCGAGCTCATTGCTAAGGTCTACCGGTATGACCTTCACAGCAGAATATCTGGTCTCTCCGAAAAAGCTCTGCTTCAGTCTGTAAACCCTTCCCGAGTTTCCTCCTCCCAGATAGCTGTCCTTATACCAGTTTTCCCAAAGCGGTTCATAAGACGCAAGTCTCTCGCCGATATCCAACATTATGCTCCACCTTCTTCCCCTGCAGCCAAGCCTTTACAGACCCGCTAATTTTCTACATTATACCACAAGCTTCCCCAACCGTCAATATTCCTGCACCATACTGTAATAACTGTAATTGACCTGTAAACGCTTTAACACATAACTTTCAAATTCCGAATAGTAAGTTTTCACGATAGGCATATATGAGCAGAGGCGTTAGCCGCGGGTCGTGCGGTGTTGCCTAAATCATACTTGCAATTTTTTTCTCAACGTGGTATAATATTTTTCGTATAATAAAAAAGGAGAATAACTATGAACAAAAAAGAGATCAATGAAATAAAAAAGCAGTTCGGCGGAGACAGCGGTCTTTTTACGATAGACAGGGTGCTTACTGCCTTTGTAGATGCCGAAAAGAATGTCAAGATGACCGAGAGCAAGCCCTTTATCTCAATCGAGCCTGATGAGTGCGAGCTTATTACTGCGACCCTTAAAAAGGTGCTTAGCGGAACTATAGGAAAAAACCTGACGGAATACGA
This sequence comes from uncultured Ruminococcus sp., assembly GCA_946528545.1. Lineage (GTDB taxonomy): Bacteria > Bacillota > Clostridia > Oscillospirales > Ruminococcaceae > Hominimerdicola. The sequence goes on along the minus strand of CAMMYU010000097.1, from coordinate 6,313 downwards.
ATTTCCGAAAGACGCTAAGCTTGAGGGCGGTATGCAGGGCTTTTACTATGAGATTCTTGGAAGCAAGCTTGAAAACGAGGAGCTCAACCGCAAGCTTATCGACACTATCGCCGAGAAAATGGAGTACGTTTCTACCTATGCTGTGTTTGTGGCACACTGTACATACTCTGTGCTCAAAAAGAACAAAATGGACGAGCTCACCGACGATGCCGACACGAACTACCGCTTTATTATTACGGCGGTATGCCCTGTTACGCTCAGGATAGACGGTCTTGTATATGACATTGAGCAGAACTCTATTGCAAAGAATTCACGTTCGGACAGGATAGTTGAGATGCCCTCAGACGGTTTTCTCTTTCCGCTGTTCAATGACAGAGCTCCCGATGTGAACGGTGTGCTATACTACTCCAAAAATGCAAAGAAGCCTAATGTATCTATAGTTGAGGAGCTTCTTGGGTGTGAGTTCAAGATGTCATACGAGAATGAGAGAAACACTTTCAGGACTATCCTTGAAAATGTTGTCGGCGAAGAGCTTGACTATGAGCTTATAACCTCGGTGAACACCAAGATAAAGGAAATTGTCGATCAGAATGCTCATGAAACCGAGATACCAAAGGTCGATAATAAGACACTTTCGCAGATACTCTGGGATTCGGGAGTAAGTGCCGAGAAGCTTGAGGCTCTTCCCAAGGTTTTTGAAAGCAAGGTCGGAGACAAGAGCCTGACGGCACAGAATCTGATTGATACAAAAACGATTGTGACTATGCCCTCGATAACCGTAAACATTAAGCGTGACGCAGTTGACAAGGTGAAAACTCAGGTCATCGACGGCAGACGCTGTATCATAATTGACCTTGAAGACCCCGAAATTGAAGTGAACGGCTTTGAAACTAAGGTAAAATAAGAAAAGCTCAGAACAGTGCAGACTTTGCCCCTACGGGGCTATCTCCCCGACCCCCATTAAAAGAACTGTTGCAACATACAAAAACTCCGCACCGAAGCAGTGCGGAGTTCATTTTTATACGGGTATCAGCGGGCCCCAATCCAGGCCGTCATCGGGAATGGGTATTTCCTCTGTAGTGGCCTTTGTCGGAGTTTCGGGGTCAGGTGTCTGTGCAGAGGTCTGCTTCGTTGTCTTATTTCCCGGAGTGAAGCCCTCACCTGAGCCGCCGTTTCCGGGCTCGTCTTCTATCACAAGCTCACCTTTGCTTCCCGAGCTTTCCTTTTTGGTCGTGCTCTTAGCGGAGCTTGTACCGTTTCCGTTTTTGTCAGATGCTTTATCTGTTGTCTTTACGGTAGTTGAAGAGCCCGACCTGCTGCTCTTATCCGAGGTTGTTTTTTTAGAGCTGCCGGCAGACTCGGATTTCTCTGACGAGCTGTCCTTAGCTGATTTTTCGGAAGCCTTTTTTTCAGTGCCCGATGTCTCCTCTCCAAGGACAATATCGACACCCTTATCATCGGTTATTTCCGCAAGGGAGCCCTCTTTCATATTTTCAGATACAGACTTTGATGAATTTGAGAAAGCCTTATCCGCCTTTGAGGAGCTGTTATCGTCATCACTGCAGGCACAGAAAGACATTGTCAGCATAAGGGCTGCAGTAAGTGCTAATATTTTTTTCATAGTTTTCACCTCTGAAAAAGCGGCAGGCACAAAGCCTGCCGTTCAGTTATTTATGGAAGAGTAATATCAGGGTTGGTTGTAGGATTACCTGCACTTCCACCGTTAGTCATACCGCTGTCTTCAATAACATCAGTTGTTGTGAATTTTATGATCTCTATTTCAGCATCGATAAATGAATGTTTCATTGATTAGTGCCTCCTTTTATGATAGTTCACAGGTTACGTCAAGTACTGTATCAGACGGAACACCCTTTACGGTTAGAACAAGCAGAACACAGCCGTCTTCTGCTGTATAGCGAACATTCTTTGCCTTGCAGGAAGTATAGTACTCTTTCTTATCTACAGAATACACATTACCATTATATGTAAAAGTGAATGTTGCCTTGTGCATACCTTCAAGTTCAGATTTTTTAACTACCTTTACATATCTCTGATAACGTACTACTTCCTTACTGAATGCAAACTGATTGTATTCGCCCTCTTTGAGTATACCGTCAGAAGTATTTATTGTCCAGGTTATATCATAGGTTGTTTTAGCTCCGTTACCGACAAAAGCTATTGCAAAGCCTTCATCACTTAAATCAATATCATCAATAGTTATTGTTGTTGAAGGCTGACTGCTTTTCCAATGACTATACTCTTCACTCTCGTTAAAATAGGCATAATCGACCGCATTATAGCCAATAACGAACTGATTATCTCCTTCGAAAGTAATAGATTCAACTTTTTCAGGGTCAATATCACCTATCAGATCCGAAACGGATAAATTCGGCTGATACTGACACCACCACGATGCCTCTTCATCATAAATGTGTGCATGGCCCGACTCAACATAAGAATAATCGGTTGTAAATTCACCGGTCATTGAAACACTATAAACTATATCCGCTGTTATACTCTGACCTTCTTTCACGTTGCCAACAGCAAACTGCACTCCGCAAGTCTTCAATTCATCGGCTTTTGTGATACCCAGATCTTCAATATCATAGGTAACCGATACACTGCCGTTACTGAAATAAGTATTGTCTATTGCTTTCCAATCCCAGTTTGAGCCGACCTGAGCATACGGTACAATGAAAAAATCATTGGCAGAAGCACCATTAACATTAGATACTGTCGCAGTAATGGTTATCTGATCTGCCTCTTCCAATTTCTTGGAGCTGGAAAAAACATCCATCAGTGACTCGTTATATGATGATTCCAGCCAATCACCCCACTGTGACTTAGCAACTGTAACATTAAATTCGATACTGCTGTTTTCTACCAGTTTAGTTTCCGCACTAACCTCAAACGCAGCCATACTTGCCATAGTTGTAAACGCCATCGCCGAAGCTATCAGACCTGCAAATATTTTTCTTAATCTCATCAGGTTCTACCTCCTCAGATAATTTATCAAATTAATTATATTACTTTTTTGATACCTAGTCAATAAGGTACAAGTATTTTTATGGAAATGCACAAATTTCACAACAATTTTATCAGCATTATAAACAAATCACCGCAGAGCTGATTCCCTGCGGTGATACAATATATGGTATTATTCTGTCCTCAGTGCCACTACAGGGTCCTTCTTTGCTGCGCTTCTTGACGGGATAAGCCCCGAAATGAGCGAGAGAAGAATGCTTATAGTTATGAGTATGAGTGCTGTCGGTATCGGCAGATATGCTTTGAGTCCGCCGAGCTCGGTCAGCTTATAAACTATTATATTTATAGGTATGCACAGCAGGTACGTCACGACAACGCCCAACAGTCCCGAGGAGAAGCCGATAAGCGCCGTCTCTGCATTGAACATATTGCTGACATTTCTCTTTGATGCTCCGACTGCTCTGAGAATACCGATCTCCTTTGTTCTCTCCTGAACAGAGATAAGTGTGATTACGCCTATCATGATCGAGGATACTACAAGAGAGATACTTACAAATGCAATCAGTACATAGGTGATAGCATTGATAATCGTTGTGATAGAGCTCATCATCAGACCGATATAGTCGGTGTACTTTATCTGGTCGAGCTCTTCCTTGCCCTTATTGTAGTCATCAATTGCCTCGGTGATAGAGTCCTTATCGGCAAAGCTCTTTGCATAAAGGTTTATGCTCGAAGGCTCATCGGTATCAACATAGCCGAGGTTTTTGAGGTTGAGCTCATAATTTGAGGTTGAGAACTCCATAATTGAATCATAGTAAGCTGCAAGCTGTGAATCTGTAAGCAGCTTTATTGTCTGGTCAAAAGCCGCAGCTGCCTGCTCATCTGTAAGCTTTGAAAGCTCCTCATCAATTTTCTGGCTGTACTGAGCCTTTATGCCCTCAACTATCATATTTGAGTACATCTCATTCAGCTCATCATCGCTCATATTTGCGATATAGCCCTTTACCTGCTCCTCATCAACATTCATCTGAGTTGTAAGTGTCTGTATCATCTGAGCTTCAATGTCCTCACGCTTGAGGCCCTTCATGCCCTCAGCAAGTGCCTGATCTATTACCTCCTGAGGCGGTACAGCCATCATTTTCTTATAGAGCTCAGGCTTCTGGGCATCGCCTACCGAGGCAAGGTATGCCTTAAAGGCTGCTGCCTTGTCGGCGTCGGTGAACGAGGTATTCTCGGGCTTGAACGGCAGGCCTGTTATAACGTCCATTTCAGGAGAATCAAGCTGTGCCTGAATAACATCGGAGCCCTTCTGCTTATCAATAACATAATCGGTAAGCTTCTTGGTGTAGCCGATAGTACCTGTTATCATAGCTGCGGTAGCATCTTCATCGGGTCTGATGATACCTGTTACTTTAAGCGGTATAGCATTGTCATACAGGAAGGTTGTTCCGTTGTCGGTATTTCTGATGTCGCTGTAAAGACCCGAAGCTGCATCGTAGTTATAGCAGTCGGAGTTGAGCACTGCTCTGAACTCCATATTGCAGATATCCTCGTAAGACCAGCTTACATCTTTCTTGTCCTTGATCTTCTCGCCCTTCATGGCAGCGTCCATGACCTTGTCTACCTCTTCCTTTGACTGGAGACCCAGTGCATAAAGTGTAAGGTCATCGAGCTCGTTGTTCTGGTCAACTACAAGAACGATCTCGTTATAGTCATTCGGCCATGAGCCGTAAATAAGGTCATACTGCTTCTCAATCAGGGGGCTGATAAGTGAGCCGTCCTCACCTGTGAGCATTTCCTGCCACATTCCCGAGGACATTCCGCCCATCATCATTCCGCTTCCGCCGAAGGAAGAGCTTGCGTTCTCCATTACGGACATATCAATGTGCATATAATCAGCAAGAATGCCCCTCATAAGCTGCTGGGTATCTGACTGAATTATCTGACCGTCTACGTTCTTTGTGTAGATAAGCAGGTCAAAGTTATACTTATACTGAACACCGTTCAGAGCCTTGCCGAGCTTGGTTTCTTTATCTTTTCTCTGCTCCTCAATATATTTCTTGAAGGCTCTGAGGTCATTTTCCTTCTGCTCGTCTTTGCTGACAACATTAATAATGTCATAGATAGCAGCCCTTGGGTAGATCGCGTCTTTATCGTGGTCAACCTTTCCCTCTCCTGCCTCCATGAACACTTCCATAATGTCTCCGAGGTTAGTCTCGGTCTTCTGTATGGTCAGCGGATAGCTTGAAAGGGTCTCCTCCTGAACCGTGTCGATATATGTCGAAAAGCCCTGAGATATTGAATATATAAGTGCTATACCTATGATACCGATACTTCCCGCAAAGGAGGTAAGGGCTGTTCTTCCCTTCTTGGTAAAGAGGTTTTTCAGCGACAGCGAGAACTGTGTCATCAGCGACATTGAAGGCTTCTTTTCCTTCTTCTTTTTCACACGCTCTTCCTGAATGGCTTTGTCACGCTCAGCCTCTGCCTTTTCCTCTTCCTCTGTAAGCGGCATTGAGTCGCCTGTGATTTTTCCGTCGAGCATATTGATTATTCTTGTCGAATAATTCTCTGCAAGATCGGGGTTATGCGTTACCATAACTACAAGGCGCTCTTTAGCTATCTCCTTGAGTATCTCCATTACCTGAACGCCCGTCTGAGTATCAAGTGCTCCCGTAGGCTCATCGGCAAGGATAATATCAGGATTGTTGACTATAGCTCTGGCGATCGCAACTCTCTGCATCTGACCGCCTGACATCTCACCCGGGCGCTTGTTGAGCTGGTTTCCAAGGCCTACATCTTCAAGTGCCTTCTTTGCTCTTTCACGTCTTTCGTGCTTTGAAACACCCGACAGCGTAAGTGCAAGCTCAACGTTCTGGAGAACAGTCTGGTGAGGTATAAGGTTGTAGCTCTGGAACACAAAGCCTACCGAATAGTTTCTGTAAGCGTCCCAGTCCCTCTCCTTGAAGTTCTTGGTCGAACGGCCGTTAATGAGAAGATCGCCCTCAGTATAATGGTCGAGACCGCCTATGATATTGAGCATTGTGGTTTTTCCGCAGCCCGAAGGTCCGAGGATACACACAAGCTCTGACTGTCTGAATTTAATATCCACGCCTTTAAGTGCATGAACGGTATTTTCACCTGCAAGGTAATCCTTGACGATACCCTTTAATTCAAGCATATATCCGTCTCCTTTCCGACAAATGATATAGGCAACACCGCACAACCACCGGCATATGCCTTTGTATGCCATCTACTTGCATATTTACCGTCATATCGCCCAAATTTACCTTGAAATACGACAGTATTCCTGCGGTAAATTTAGGCA
>CAMMYU010000096.1:0-8144 GCA_946528545.1 uncultured Ruminococcus sp. | reverse complement strand
GCGTCAGCAAGCCTGCGTCGAATTTAGGCAATCTGACGAAAATCTGGACGGCGCATCTGATGCACAGAGGTCGTGCGGTGTTGCCTTAATATCTGAATTATTTCACGCCCTTTGCGTATACTATTTCTATAGATTATTTCAAAGGGTGTGTTTTTATGAGAATTTTGTCGGTTTTTCTGTCGGTTTTATTTGTCATTCCGTTTTTGAGTACTGATGTTTGCGCTGATGATCTCAGAGAGATCAGAGCAAAGTCTGCTATTGTAATAGATGCAGACAGCGGTGAAGTGCTTTTCGGAAGAAATGAGAAACAAAAACTCCCTATGGCAAGCACTACAAAGATAATGACAGCACTTATTTCTCTTGAACAAGAAAGTGTTGATGATGAATTTACTGTTGACAGTGAGGCAATTAAGGTCGAGGGCTCATCAATGGGGCTTAAAACGGGCGACAAGGTTACTCTCAGAAAGCTTTGCGTAGGTATGCTTCTTCCCAGCGGAAATGATGCTGCCAATGCAGCGGCTGTCCATATTGCAGGTTCAGTGGATAAGTTTGTAAATCTGATGAATGATAAAGCCTCTGTCTTGGGGCTTAAAGATACACACTTTGTCACTCCATCGGGTCTTGATGACTATACCGATGAGCATTATTCTACAGCTTATGATATGGCAAAGCTTGCGGCCGAGGCTTTGAAAAATGATGATTTCGCAGCAATTTGCCGTGAATCTGCAATAACGATTGACTTAGGCAATGAAAAAAGAACATACTATAATACGAATAAGCTTCTTGGCAGCTGCGAAGGTGTTATAGGAGTTAAGACAGGCTTTACAGATAAGGCTGGCAGATGTCTTGTTTCGGCGTGCAGAAGAAAAGATAAAACGCTGATTTGCGTTACTCTGAACGACCGAAGCGACTGGGAAGACCATAAAGCTCTGTATGATTACTGCTTTGATTTCTATGTTGTAAAGCAGTTTTCCGAAAACGGAAAACATTTGGAAATGCCTGTGGTTGGCGGTGCTTCAGGGAAAGTAAGCTGTACTGTCGCAAGCGGTTCAATGACAATGCTCAGAGGCATTGCTGAAAAGCTGAAAGCGGAGGTTTATGTTCAGCACTTTGTTTATGCACCTGTAAAAGCAGGGGATATTGTCGGATACGTTGAATATACTGCCGATAATTTGATAATAGCAAGACTTCCTGTCAAGGTTGACAGAGATGTCGCAATAAAAAAATCGGGAAGTAAGCCCGATTGGATAAAAGAAATATGGGACATCTTAGCATTAGTGTTCTGAAAAAGTACAATTTTTTGTACGGTTGAGTGAGGTTAGTATGGAAAAGGTTCGTATACAAAAGATAATCGCCGACAGCGGCTTATGCTCCAGACGTAAGGCTGAGGAGTATATTGAAAGCGGAAGAGTGCTTGTAAACGGAAGAAAATGCACTCTTGGCGATAAGGCTCTGCCTGATAAGGATATTATCACTGTTGACGGTGTAAAAATAGGAGCAGTCAGAAAAAGACGGCTCTACTACATAATGATGCACAAGCCGAGAGGCTATGTTACAACTATGAGTGATGAGCACGACAGAAAATGCGTAACCGACCTTCTTAAAGGTATGAATGACAGAGTGTACCCTGTCGGAAGGCTTGATAAGAACTCTGAAGGTCTGCTGCTGCTTACAAATGACGGTGAATTTGCAAATGATATTATGCATCCGTCTCATCATGTTTCAAAAACCTACAGGGTTACTGTCAGACCCGATATAAATGATGAGCAGCTTATAAAACTTGCATCGGGAGTTGAGCTGGACGGTAAAATGACTGCTGAGTGCTCGGTAGTTGTACTTGACAAACAGCCCGGAAGAGTTGTACTTCAGATGACTATACATGAGGGCAGAAACAGGCAGATCAGAAGAATGTGTGAGGCGGTAGGTCTTGAGGTTGCAAGGCTCAAGAGAACATCTGTCGGACCACTGAAGCTTGGAATGCTTAAAGCGGGGGAGTACAGAGAACTTAAACCCGATGAGCTTCGGGCTATCAGAACAGCTATGCAGAAATCATCTAAGAGCGGTTGATGCCGCTCTTTTTTGAGTGCTTTTCTCAAAATGTTTTCTAATTATTACAAAAAAGTAAATAATAACGATAAATTAAAAATATGTCTTGTAAAACAGCAAAAAAAATAGTATAATAATATGTGTATATTTTGATTAATATTTACTGAATGGAGGAAATTGTATGTCTGATACATTTGCAAATCTTGAAGAGCTGAAAGCAAAGGCTTTTGCTGACAGTGACGCAAGAAAAAGACTTACATATCTGTTCGATGAGGGAAGCTTTACTGAGCTTGATGCCTATGCATCGGTCGGCGGTGAGCTTACAGGTGTTATCACTGCTTTTGGTTATGTTGACGGCAATCCTGTATATGCGTTCTCTCAGGACATAAACGTTAAGAACGGAGCTATGACTGAGGCTCAGTCAAGAAAAATCTCAAAGGTTTATGATCTCGCAGCAAAAACGGGTGTTCCGGTAGTTGCTGTTTATGATTCTTTCGGAGCTGATGTCAGCGACGGTTCAAAGGCTTTGAGTGCATACGGTGAGCTGCTTGCTCAGGCTTCTAATCTGTCAGGTGTTGTACTTCAGATTGCTGTTGTTGCAGGTACCTGTGCAGGCTGTGCTGCAATGCTTGCACAGACGGCTGACATTACTATAATGGCTGAGGGAGCTTCAATGTTCGTGGCTGTGAACTCTGATGATGAGTCATCGGCTAAGAAGGCAGCTGCTAACGGAACTGCTGCTGTTGTTTGTGCAGATGACAAGTCTGCTATGGAGACAGCTGCAAAGCTTCTTTCAAAGCTGCCGCAGAATAATCTGTCGCCTGCTCCTATGTATGAATTCGCAGAGCCCGAGACTGCTTATGCTGAAGATGCTGAGAGTGCTGCAAAGGCAATTGCCGATGCTGACAGCGTTATTGAGCTCTTTGCTGAGTTCGGAAAGTCTGCATATACTGCGGTCGCAAGTGTAAACGGTACTGCTGTTGGAATTGCGGCTACAAATAAGACAAAGGCTAAGCTTACTGCTGATGACTGCACAAAGATAGCTAAGTTTGTCAGACTTTGCGATTCGTTCTCGGTTCCTGTTATCACTATTGTTGATACTGAGGGCTTTGAGTCAGACGATAAGACTGAGGCAGAGGGTGCTGTAAGGGCAATGTCAAAGCTGTGCCACGCTTATGCTGAGGCTACTACCGTTAAGATATCTGTAGTAACAGGTAAGGCTTACGGCCCTGCATTTATCGCACTTGCAGGCAAGGGAGCAAACGCTGACCTTTCTTATGCACTTAGCTCTGCGATAATCTCGGCACTTGCACCTGTTACAGCGGTAGAGTTTATGAATCATGATGAGCTCAAGGGTGCTGAGGATCTGAGTGTAAAGAGAGCAGAGCTTGCAATCCGCTTTGAAAAAACTGAGGCAAGTGCTGCAAATGCTGCTGCAAACGGCATAATTGATGGTATCGCTGAGTCATCACAGCTCAGGAAGCTGATCGTTGACTCGCTTGATATTCTTGCAGGCAAGAGAGTTTCAAGGCTTCCCAAGAAGCACAGCAATATTCAGCTTTAATAAGTAAATAATACAGATTGGTGGTTTTTAATATGAAAAGATATAACATAACCGTAAATGGTAAAGCTTATGACGTTGCAGTTGAAGAGCTAGACGCAGGCTCTGCTCCTGCACCCGCTGCTGCTCCTGCGGCAGCACCTGCACCGGCTGCAGCTGCTCCTGTAAAGGCAGCTCCTGTTGCAGACGGCACTAAGGTAACAGCCCCTATGCCGGGAACTATTCTTGACATTAAAGTTGCAGTTGGTGATACTGTAAAGTCCGGTCAGGCTATTTGTGTGCTTGAGGCTATGAAGATGGAAAATGATGTTAACGCCCCCTGTGACGGTAAGGTGCTCAGCATAAATACTACAAAGGGCTCTGCTGTTGAGACAGGTGCTGTGCTTGCTGTTATAGGCTGATTTTATCGGAAAGGATTGAATGTTTGAATGGCTAAGCTTAAAATAACAGAGACGGTCCTTCGTGACGCTCATCAGTCACTTCTTGCTACAAGAATGTCAATGGACGATATGAGGGAGATTCTGCCGGAGATAGACAAAGTCGGTTTCTATTCTTCCGAGTGCTGGGGCGGAGCTACTTTTGACTCCTGTATCAGATTCCTTAATGAAGACCCTTGGGAGAGACTGAGAATTCTCAGAAAAGAAATGCCGAACACAAAGCTCCAGATGCTTTTCAGAGGTCAGAATATGCTCGGCTACCGTCATTATGCCGATGACCTTGTAGAGTATTTTGTTCAGAAGTCTATCGCAAACGGTATCGACATCATAAGGATATTTGATGCTCTTAACGATATCAGAAATCTCCAGACGGCGATCAGGGCTGCAAAGAAGGAACAGGGTCACGCTCAGGTAGCGATCTCTTATACGCTCGGTGAGGTATTTACCCACGAGTATTATATGAACTACGCCAAGCAGATAGAGGAGGCAGGGGCAGATTCGATCTGTATAAAGGATATGGCAGCTCTTCTTACCCCTTATGAGGCTGAAAGCCTTGTTCGTGATCTGAAATCTGCTGTAAAGATCCCGATACAGCTTCACACTCACTATACATCGGGTCTTGCATCTATGTGTATCATTAAGGCTGTTGAGGCAGGCGTTGATGCTGTTGATACTGCGCTTTCTCCTTTGGCTCTCGGTACATCTCATGCGCCGACAGAGTCTATAGTTGCAACCTTCCAGGGTACAGAGTATGATACAGGTCTTGACCTTGTTAAGCTCAATGAGATAAGAGACTACTTTATGAAGCTTCGTAAGAAGTACATAGACAGCGGTCTTCTTGACCCCTCAATGCTTGCTACTAATACAAATGCACTTCTTTATCAGGTGCCCGGCGGAATGCTTTCAAACCTGCTATCACAGCTTAAACAGGCAGGTAAAGCAGATCAGCTTGACGAGGTTCTGAAGGAAGTTCCGAGAGTTAGAAAAGATTCTGGTTATCCTCCGCTTGTTACTCCTACTTCTCAGATCGTTGGTACGCAGGCTGTGTTCAATGTTATCATGGGTGAAAGATACAAGACTGTTACCAAGGAGTTCAAGGGTATGGTAAAGGGAGAGTACGGAAAAACTCCTGTAGCTATAGACCCTGAGTTCCAGAAGAAGATACTCGGAGATGAAGAGCCTATCACCTGCAGACCTGCAGACCTCCTTGAGCCTGAGTTTGAGACTATGAAGAAGGAGGCTGCTGAGTGGACAGAGCAGGAGGAGGATATCCTCACCTATGCAATGTTCCCGAAGGTTGCTCCGAAGTTCTTCAAAGAGAGAAGAGACCGTAAGTACGGCATTGATACAAAGCATTCTGATGCTGAAAATAAGGTTCATCCTGTATAAGTAAAAAGGCAGTCTGTGGACTGCCTTTTTGGTTGTAATAATCGTTATTGTTTTGTAATTAAAATTAATTTATGAAACTATTGAAAAATACGAAAAAGTATGCTATAATAGGGAGCAAGGTCGAAGAAAACGTTTAAGACCTTAATATGTTTATGAAATGGGGGTTATGTTATGCCTGATTTTATAGCTGATCTGAGCTCAACTTCTATGATGGTGATATGGGCTGTTGCATTTGTGTTTTTCCTTATTGTTGAAGCTTCAACTGCGGCACTTGTTTCTATTTGGTTTGCTGCCGGTGCATTGGTTGCTTTGTTTTTTGCTATTGCAAAAACAGGATTTCTTGTGCAATGTATAGTGTTTGTTGCGGTTTCTGTGATAGTGCTCATTGTAACAAGACCAATTGCTAAAAAGGTGAATAACAAAAAGGTTCCTACTAATTATGAGCTTGATGTTGGAAAGACAGCTCGTGTTATCGAGGAGATCGATAATGTCAAGAATCGAGGAAGAGTTAAGCTTGACGGTACATTCTGGTCGGCAAGATCAGATAACGGGGAGATTATTGAAGATGGGCTTGATGTAACTGTCGTTAAGGTTGACGGTGCAAAGCTGATTGTAAGTAAAAACGTAAGTTAAGGAGGATGAATTATGGGTAGCATTGGTATTTATATAGCTCTTGCAGTTATTGTTGTAATTGTTATCGGGCTTATCAGAAACGTACTGATAGTGCCGCAGGCGTATGTTTATGTTATTGAAAGACTGGGAACATTCCACGCTTCGTGGGGAACAGGACTTCACATCAAATTCCCTGTAATTGACAGGGTCGCAAAGAGAGTATCCATAAAAGAACAGGTTGTTGATTTCAAACCGCAGTCTGTTATCACCAAGGATAATGTTACTATGCAGATAGATACAGTCGTTTTCTTCCAGATTACGAATGCTATGCAGTTTGCATACGGTGTTGAGAGACCTATTTCTGCTATTGAAAATCTTACAGCTACAACACTTCGTAATATAGTTGGTGACCTTGACCTTGAGGCTACACTTACTTCAAGAGATATTATCAATACAAAGATCACAGCTATACTTGATGAGGCTACCGACCGCTGGGGTATAAAGGTTCAGAGAGTTGAGCTGAAAAACATTATCCCGCCTCGTGAGATTCAGGATGCTATGGAAAAGCAGATGAAGGCTGACCGTGAGAGACGTGAGAAGGTAATTCAGGCTGAGGCTGAGAAGAAATCTCAGGTGCTTGTGGCAGAAGGTGAGAAGGAATCTAAGATTCTTAAGGCTCAGGCAGAAAAGGAGTCACAGATTCTTGCAGCAGAGGCTGAAAAACAGTCTATGATCCTCAGGGCTGACGCTGTTAAGCAGCAGAAAATGCTTGAAGCAGAAGGTGAAGCTCAGGCTATTCAGATGGTTCAGCAGGCACTTGCTGACAGTATAGAGAAGCTTAACAACGCTAATCCTAATGATCAGGTGCTTAAGCTCAAGAGCCTTGAGGCTTTCCAGAAGGCTGCTGACGGCAAGGCAACGAAGATTATTATCCCGAGTGAAATTCAGGGTATTGCAGGACTTGTTGCAGGAGTTAAGGAAGCCGCAACTGATAAGAATATTCAGTAAAACTAATACCGCTGTACCATGTTAGGCACAGCGGTATTTTTATGCTTTTCTGATAGTTATTTCTCCTGATGAGATGTATTTTTCTTCGCCGTTTTCAGTTCTGACATGAAGTCGGCAGTTCTTGTCAACACCAAGCATCAATGCAGGAGTTTTTTCGTTTCCCTTTATCAGGTATATCGGTTCATTTATCCAGATCAGACGTTTTCTGTAGTCATTATAATAAGCCTGAGGGTCATTGCTTTTGTATAAATCAAAAAAACGTTTTATAAGACAGGCTGCAAGCTTATTTTTTGCATTTTGCATTTTATCTTTTAATACAGCCCCTGCGGTTTCTCTGATTTCATCTGGGAAGCCGCCTTCGGGAGTGTAGACGTTTATTCCAATTCCGCAAACAGCGTATTCCAGACCTCCGCTTTCCATATCAAGGGCTGCTTCGGTAAGAATTCCGCAGATTTTTCTTCCGTTAATATAGACATCATTCACCCATTTTATCTGTGTTTCAATTTCAAACGCATCTTCGATTGCAAGTGCCACAGCGACAGCTGCAATTGTAGTTATTTTAAGAGCCTCGGAGGCAGGGGAGTCGGGCCTTAACAGAAAGCTGATATAAAGCCCTGAATCGGGAGGTGAGAAAAATGAGCGTCCTAGTCGTCCTTTTCCGCCAGTCTGTTGTGCAGCAACAGCTATCAATCCTTCGGCGGCACCATCTGATGCTCTTTTTTTCAGATAATTGTTTGTAGAGTCTATATTATCAAATACTTCAACAGACAATTTATTATTAAAACCAGAAAGGAGTGTATCTATTCCTTCTGCAGACAGAATATCAAGACAGCTGTCAAGGCAATATCCTTTATTGGTAACTGCCTTGATAGGATAGCTTTCGGATTGAAGCTGTTTAACGGCTTTCCAGACAGCTCCTCTTGAACAGCCAAGCTCTGCTGCAATTTCTTCTCCTGAAACATAGCTTCCTTGTTTATTCTGAAGCACTTTTTTTACGTTCTCTTTAACTGACATATCTTTATCCTCCGTTAAGGCAACACCGCACAACCACCGGCATACGCCTTTGCATGCCATCTACTTGCATATTTACC
>CAMMYU010000095.1:0-9522 GCA_946528545.1 uncultured Ruminococcus sp. | reverse complement strand
AGTAAAGAACAGCGTTGAGGGCACAGGAGATTCTGTCGAGGGCGGCAAGGTAAGCTTCACAGAGGGCAATGACAACACTCTTGACAGCTTCACATTCAACGATGCTGAGAAGACAACCGATGTTGTAATTTCCAAGCAGGGAATCAACGGCGCAGGTGAGATTACAGGCGCACAGCTTGTTATCACCAACAACGATACAAGCGAGACAGTTAAGTCTTGGGTATCCAATGTTGATAACGGCCCTGAGACCGTAACTCTGAGCGACGGCAGCTATACTCTTCAGGAGACCGGCGATACCTTTGAGTTCGGCGGAAAGAAATACACAATTCTTACATCAGTTGTTGAATTCTCTGTTAAGAATGGTGTTGTAACAATTAATCCTGACGCAGAGGCATATCAGACTGACAACGGCAGCTACGCTGTATTCGACGGTGACAAGACCTTCACGATCTACGATGTAGAGGAAGAAGAGGACGAGGACGAGAGCAGCTCCGAGTCTGAGGACGAGGGAGAGGACAGCGGCAGCACCAGCGGTCCTGACACTGATGATTCTGAATCTTCAAGTGAGACCACCGATGATTCCAGCGAGGCAACTGATGACAGCAGCGAGTCCGCAGCAGATGATTCCAGCGAGGCAGCTGATGACAGCAGCGAGTCCGCAGCAGATGATTCCAGCGAGACAACTGATGACAGCAGTGAATCTGCAGCAGATGATTCCAGCGAGACCACTGATGACAGCAGTGAGTCTGCAGCAGATGATTCCAGCGAGACCACTGATGACAGCAGTGAGTCCACAGCAGATGATTCCAGTGAGTCTGAGGGTGAGAGCGATGACAGCGGCAATACAAGCGACACTGACACTCCCGACTCTACAGACAGCTCTGACAGTGACGACAGCGGCGATACTGACAGCCATGACACTACAGATTCCACAGACAGCTCAGACAGCACTGACAGCTCCGATGTAAGCAGTCAGGACGAGCAGGATTCTGAGGCAGATGACAGCGGTGAAACAGACAGCACCGATACACCTGACTCAACAAGTGACAGCTCTGACAGCGATACCACAAGCGACACTGACACAACTGATTCCGATACTGATGATGCTTCCAGCACATCTGATACATCATCAAGCAGTTCCAACACAGACAGCAGCAGCTCGTCTAAGACTGCAAGCGCTCAGGATAACACTGACGGCAAGAAGCAGGCTAACGACAACACTGCAGGAAAGGCTAACCCGGGAACAGGTATGGCAGCTTCAGCAGGCTTTGCAGCAGTAGTTGCAGCAGCGGCTGTAGTACTTGCAAAGAAGAAGAAAGACGAATAAGCGTAAATCGCTTAACGGCTGAATGATCCAGACCGCCCACCATGATCGGTGGGCGGTTTTTTTGCATACTTTTTCAGGAAAAATCTGAACAGTCTGTTAAAACCTATTGACAAGGTAGGATATAAGTGCTATAATATCATTAATTCATATTTTACAGATAGGAAATATCAAAATAGCAGGAGGATTATTATGTCGGAATTACTGAAAATAGAGAAGCTGTCGGTATCGGCAGGGGAGAAGGAGCTTTTACATTCGGTTTCACTGAGTGTAGGCGAGGGTGAGACCCATGTGCTCATGGGGCCTAACGGAGCAGGAAAATCAACACTTGGAAGCACCCTTATGGGCAGTCCCGAGTATACGGTCACAGGCGGGAAAATCATATTTGACGGCGAGGACATCACCGAAGAGCCTGCCGATAAAAGGGCTAAGAGAGGGCTTTTCCTCTCGTTCCAGAACCCTATCGAGATACCCGGGATAACGCTTTCGGAGTTTCTGAGAAATGCTCTTGAGCAGGTCACAGGAAAGAGAATGAAGCTCTGGGATTTTAAGAAAAAGCTCAAAGCAGCTATGGAGCTTCTTGAAATGGACACTGCTTATGCAGACAGAGACCTTAACGTTGGCTTTTCGGGCGGTGAGAAGAAAAAGGCTGAGATATTGCAGCTTCTTATCCTTTCGCCGAAGCTTGCAATTCTTGACGAGACTGATTCGGGTCTTGATGTTGACGCTGTAAAGACCGTCTCAAAGGGAATTGAGGAGTACAGAAAGCAGACTAACGGAACGCTGATAGTTATCACTCACAATACAAAGATACTGGAGTCTCTGTCGGTGGACAGAACGCATATCTTAGCCTCGGGAAGTATTTCCGCAGAGGGCGGAGCAGAGCTTGTTGATGAGGTCATCACAAACGGATTTGAAAAATACATCGGGAAGTGACAGAATGAAGGAGAAAACACAGGTAGCGGATATTGACCGTTCGCTTTATGATTTCAGGTATGAGGAAGACGAAAGCGAGTACCTTGCAAGCGGTATCACACCTGAGATAATTAAAGAAATCTCAGACGAAAAGAACGATACCGACTGGATGAGGGAGTTTCGCTTAAAGTCTCTGGAGATATATAACAGAACGCCGATGGTGGAGTGGGGGCCCTCTATCGAGGGGCTTGATGTTGACAACATCGTGACCTACATTCGGCAGAAATCGAGAATGAACACCGACTGGGAAGACGTTCCCGATGATATTAAGGACACCTTTGAGCGACTTGGTATACCGCAGGCAGAGAGGGAGTCTCTTGCAGGAGTTGGTGCTCAGTATGACTCCGAGCTTGTGTACCATAATGTCAGGAAAGAGGTAGCCGAGTCGGGAGTGGTATATACCGATCTTGAAAGCGCTATGCACGACGATAAGTATGCAGAGATCATAAAAAAGCACTTTATGAAGCTTGTTCCCCCGACAGACCATAAGTTTGCGGCTCTGCACGGGGCGGTATGGTCGGGCGGAAGCTTTGTATATGTTCCTAAGGGCGTACATCTTGACATTCCGCTGCAGTCATATTTCAGGCTTAATGCCAAGGGCGCAGGTCAGTTTGAGCACACGCTGATTATTCTTGAGGAGGACAGCTATCTGCACTTTATTGAGGGCTGTTCAGCACCAAAATACTACGAAGCAGGTCTGCACGCAGGCTGTGTGGAGCTGTTTGTAGGCAAGGGCGCACAGCTAAGATATTCGACTATTGAGAACTGGTCTAAGAATATGTATAACCTGAACACTAAAAGAGCTCTCGTTGAGGAGGGCGGAAAAATAGAGTGGGTGTCGGGAAGCTTCGGCTCGCACGTTTCGTACCTGTACCCGATGAGCATACTAAACGGCAGGGGCGCCCGTGCCGAGTTTACGGGCATAACCTTTGCAGGTGAGGGTCAGAACCTTGACACAGGTGCGAAGATAGTTCACAATGCGCCCGAGACTTCATCTTATATGAACACGAAGTCTATCTCAAAAAGCGGCGGTATAAGCACTTTCAGGAGCGCCGTAGTGGTGAACGAAAAGGCAGTGGGAAGCAAGTCCTCGGTAAGCTGTGAGTCGCTTATGCTTGACTGTATATCACGCTCTGACACTATCCCCGTTATGGACATAAAGACCGATAAGGCAGATATAGGTCATGAAGCAAAGATAGGGCGTATCAGCGATGAAGCGGTGTTCTATCTTATGTCAAGGGGGCTCAGTGAGGAGGACGCAAAAGCGATGATAGTCCGCGGCTTTGCGGATAACGTATCTAAGGAGCTTCCGCTTGAATATGCGGTAGAGATGAACAACCTCATAGGACTTGAAATGAAAGGGAGCATAGGGTAATGACTGAGAAAAGAATACTGAATACGCTTCCTGCCCCGACCTTCGGGTGGCTGGGGGTGAACTCGCTTGAACGTGAGGTGCTTGTTCCCGAGGGGGTAAAGGAGCTTAAAGCTGAGGGCGCAGAGCCCCTAAGGATAGAGGTTGCCGACAGCGGACTTTATGAGATAAATACGCAGGCGGAGCAGTTTATCATCATGTTTATAAGCGGTGATGATAAAAAGACCGTATCTGTAAAAATACAAGGGGCTGAGGGCACTCACACAAAGCTTGTGCAGGTGTTTGAAAAGGGAACTCAGACCGTGTCGAGCGTTTCGGCAGAGCTTGCAGACAGTGCCGAGCTGGAGCTTGTACAGCTATACCTCGGAGGGGCTGATACAGCCTCGGAGGTAAAGGCTGAGCTTTTGGGCTATTCGGCAAAGCTGACAGCAGATATAGGCTATCTTCTCGATAACGATGATAAGCTTGATATAAACCTTATCGCCGATCACTACGGCAGAAAGACCCTTTCGGAGATAAGGGTCAGGGGTGTAATGGACGGTACTTCTCAGAAGACCTTCAAGGGAACGATAGACTTCAAAAACGGAGCAATCGGAGCAAAGGGCTCGGAGAATGAAGAGGTGCTCCTTATGAATGAGAGCGTCAGAAACAGAAGTGTTCCGCTTATACTCTGCGCCGAGGAAGATGTCGAGGGCAGTCACGGAGCATCTATAGGGCGGATAAATGAGGAGCATATCTTCTATATGCAGTCCCGAGGTATCAGTGAGGAGAAGATATATGAGCTTATGGCGAAATCCAAAACAGAGCAGATAATCAAGCGCATCGGTGACAGCGATACCGCAGAGCGCATAAACAGGGCGCTCGGGAGAGGTGATGAGGACAATGAATAGTCAGGGATTCAAGAAGGATTTTTCTGTGTTTTCGGCATACCCCGAGCTTGTGTACCTTGACAGTGCGGCAACAACGCAAAAGCCTGACAGAATTCTCAGTGCGGTGGAGCACTACTACCGTGAGGAGAACGCAAACCCTCTGAGGGGGCTTTACGATCTGAGCGTCAGGGCAACTGACGCTTATGAGAACGCAAGAGAGACCGTCAGACGGTTTATCGGAGCGCAGAGCACAAAGGAGATAGTGTTTACCAGAAATGCTACCGAAAGCCTGAACCTTATCGCCTATAGCTGGGGCAGAGCTAACATCTGCGCCTATGACGAGATACTGATAGGTATTTCCGAGCACCACAGCGACCTGCTTCCGTGGCAGATCCTTGCTAAGGAGAAGGGCGCAAGGCTTAGATTTCTTGAATGTGATAAGGACGGAAGCTACTCTGTTTCAGCGCTGAAAAAAGCCCTCACTCCGAGGACTAAGATATTTGCAATAGCACAGGTCTCGAATGTTTTCGGGCAGGTAAATCCGATAAAGGAGTTTGCTGAGGT
This sequence comes from uncultured Ruminococcus sp., assembly GCA_946528545.1. Taxonomy (GTDB): domain Bacteria; phylum Bacillota; class Clostridia; order Oscillospirales; family Ruminococcaceae; genus Hominimerdicola. The sequence continues at coordinate 4,418 of CAMMYU010000095.1, read as the reverse complement.
CTGTCATGCGAACGGCACACTGATAGTTTGTGACGGTGCTCAGAGTGTGCCTCATCTGCCTGTGAATGTACAGGAGCTTGATGTGGACTTTCTGGCATTTTCGGGGCATAAAATGCTTGCACCTATGGGAATAGGTGTGCTTTACGCAAGGAGAGAGCTTTTAGAGGAGATGCCGCCGTTTCTCTCGGGCGGCGAGATGATAGAGTACGTTACCCGTGAGAGCGCCACCTATGCGGAGCTCCCTCACAGGTTTGAGGCAGGCACAGTCAATGTGGGCGGTGCTGTCGGGCTTGCCGAGGCAATAAAGTATATTGAGGAGATCGGCTTTGATACCATTCAGAAGCGAGAGGACGAGCTGACGGCGCTTGCATTTGAGCGTATGAAGGCTATCCCCGAGGTGCATATCATCGGGGCTGACAGTGCCAAGGGTCATCACGGGATAATTACCTTCACTGTTGAGGGTGTTCACCCTCACGATATTGCGGCGATTTTCGACAGTGAGAACATCGCAATAAGGGCAGGACATCACTGTGCTCAGCCCCTGCATGAGTTCTTGGGGGCGCAGTCAACAGCGAGAATGAGCCTTGCATTTTATAATGATGAGGAAGACATCAGACGTTTTACAGACGTTCTGGCAGGAATAAGGGGGCGAATGGGCTATGGCGGATAATTTCTACGGTGAGGTGCTGACCGATCATAATCTGCACCCTCTTCACAAGCACGGGCTGTCCTGTGCTACCTGTTCTCACAGGGGTGTAAATCCAAGCTGCGGCGATGATATAACTCTGGAGCTGGAGGTCAGGGACGGAGTTATAAAGGGCGGCTCGTTCACAGGAAGCGGCTGTGCAGTGTCGCAGGCCTCGGCGGATATAATGCTGGAGCTTATCATCGGGAAGACGGTCGATGAAGCAAAGCATTATCAGGAGCTTTTCATGAAAATGATAAGCGGAGAAATAAACGATGATGAGCTTGAAGAGCTGGAGGAAGCAGGAGCTCTTCAAAGCGTGGCAAAGATGCCTGCGAGAGTGAAGTGCGCAGTACTGGGCTGGAGAACACTGGACACTCTGCTGAGCGAAAGTAAAGGAGAGTGAAAAGATGAAAATATCAACAAGGGTCGATCTTGGAATAATAGCATTGGCAGATATTGCGATAAATTCAAATAAAGGGGTCGCAGTATCCGCCTCGGAAATAGCACAGAGACAAAGCATTTCGCAGAAATATCTGGAGCAGGTCATAGTGGGACTGAGACAGGGCGGATTTGTCAAGGGTCTTAAAGGCTCACGGGGCGGTTATATGCTGTCAAGACCTGCGGATAAGATATATCTGTCCGAGGTGCTTAATGCGCTTGATAATAACATTCTGGCGGACACCTATGATGCCGAGCAGGAAAATGAGATCAGAGAATCGGTGAATAGCTGTCTGTGGGAGAAGCTGAACGGATACCTGCGGAAGTTTACCGAGAGCATGACCCTTGCAGACCTTATAAAACAGTGCCGCAGTGACAGCGAAGCCAATATGTACTATATCTGAAACGTCTGTTATATTTTTGCCCCTCAGGAGCAGCCTTGACAGAAAAGAGATGCGGCTTTGATCGCTCTCTTTTTCAAAGAAGCTCCTGAGGGGCGAATTTGTGTGATTGTTCGTATGTCGGGTCTTGAAAAATCATGCATATTGTGCTATACTAGTGTTTGATACAAAAACAGAACGGAGCACCTCAATGAATATTACAGAACATTTTGATATAGCCGTCATAGGCGCAGGTCACGCAGGCTGCGAGGCTGCCCTTGCGGCAGCACGTCTCGGTATGAAGACTGCGCTTTTCACTATTTCGCTTGACGCTGTTGCTAATATGCCCTGCAACCCCTCGATAGGCGGAACAGCAAAAGGTCATCTCGTGCGTGAGATAGATGCCCTCGGCGGAGAAATGGGCAAGGCTGCCGACAAGACCCTTATCCAGAGCCGTATGCTCAATATGGGCAGAGGACCTGCTGTCCACAGCCTGAGAGCCCAGATCGACCGTGTGAAATATCACTGCCTTATGAAGCAGACTATCGAAGCGACCGAAAACCTCTTTCTGAAGCAGGCTGAGATAACGGAAATACTCTTTGACGATAATAAGAAGGTAAAGGGCGTTAAAACCAAGCTTTCTACAGTATATTCCTGCGATGCGGTCATAATTGCGAGTGGAACTTACCTCGGAGGAACTGTCCACGTTGGCGAGACCTCGTACCCCAGCGGCCCTGATTCATCACTGCCTGCCGAGGCTCTGACCGACTGCCTTAAAAATGCAGGTATGACGATAAGACGCTTCAAGACAGGCACTCCTGCAAGAGTTCACAAGCGCTCGATAGATTTCGACAGACTTGAAATTCAGCACGGCGATGAGAAGATAACTCCGTTTTCATTTTCTGACGATGTTGCGCTTGAAAACAAGATCGACTGCTATGTTGCCTACACCAATGAAGAAACCCACAAGGTAATAAAGGACAATATTCACCTGTCCCCTATCTATTCGGGACGCATACAGGCAATAGGTCCCAGATACTGCCCCTCGATAGAGGATAAGATAATGCGCTTTTCCGACAAGCCCAGACATCAGCTTTTCATTGAGCCTATGGGGCTTGATACCGATGAATACTATCTGCAGGGTATGTCATCGTCGCTGCCTGAGTTTGTTCAGCTTGAATTTCTGCACACGATCAAGGGTCTTGAGCACGTTGAGATAATGCGTAATGCCTATGCGATAGAGTATGACTGCTGTGACCCGACAGAGCTTCTTGCTACCCTTGAATTCAAGGCTTTTTCGGGGCTTTACGGAGCAGGGCAGTTCAATGGCACTTCGGGCTATGAAGAGGCCGCCGCACAGGGGCTTATTGCAGGCATAAACGCCGCATTGAAGCTTAAAGGCGAAGAGCCCCTTATCCTTGACCGTGCATCATCATATATCGGAACGCTGATTGATGACCTCGTGACAAAGGGCTGTCAGGACCCCTACAGAATGCTGACCTCACGAAGCGAGTACAGGCTTCTCCTCAGACAGGACAACGCTGACATAAGGCTTATGCCCGAGGGTCACAGAGTGGGGCTTATATCCGATGAGAGGTATGAGCGTCTGCAGGAAAAGATAAGGCTCATAGATGCTGAGATAAAGCGTGTTTCAAAGGTGAATATCGCCCCGTCGGCAGAGCTCAACGCCTACCTTGAATCCGTCGGCACCGACCCGATCGACAACGGCTATAAGCTCTCACAGCTTATTCGCAGACCTGCTGTCAGCTATGACGGCATCGCACCCTTTGACAAGGACAGACAGCCCTTGCCCGATGATGTGCGTGAGCAGGTGGAGCTGCAGATCAAGTATGAGGGCTACATAAAGATTCAGCTTGAGCAGGTCGAGGCTATGAGAAAGCTTGAAAAGAAAAAGCTTCCTGCCGATATTGACTACACAAAAATTAAGGGCTTGCGGCTTGAAGCCGCTGAAAAGCTCAATAAGATAAAACCGCTTTCTGTCGGACAGGCAGGACGTATAAGCGGTGTAAACCCTGCCGATGTGAGCGTTCTGCTTGTATGGGCGGCAGGCGGTATGAAAGGGGAGTCCGATAAGTGACAGCCGACAGAGAATACTATGACAGGCTTTTTGAGGGGCTTTCTCTTGACGATAAAAAGTATGAGCGTCTGAGAGCCTATGAAAAGCTTCTCACAGACTGGAATGAGAAAATCAACCTCACCGCCATAACCGAGCCCGATGAGGTCGCATTAAAGCACTTTTATGACAGCGTATATCCTTTTACGCTTGTTGATGTTCCAAATGGGGCTAAGCTTATAGATGTCGGAACAGGAGCAGGCTTTCCGTCATGTCCTCTTAAAATATTCAGAGATGATATAAAGCTTACCCTTCTCGACAGCCTGAACAAAAGGATAACTTTCCTGGGTGCGTTGTCCGAGAGTCTTTCTCTCGGTGCAAACTGTATTCACGGCAGAGCCGAAGAGCTTGGACAAAATCCGCAGTACCGAGAGCAGTTCGACATTGCCTGTGCAAGGGCGGTGGCAAATCTCAGAGAGCTGTGCGAGTATTGCCTGCCCTTTGTTAAGGTTGGCGGAGTGTTTACAGCACTTAAAGGTTCGGCAGGAAGAGATGAGCTGAAAGATGCTCAGAATGCGATTAAGATTCTCGGGGCAGAGGTCGCACAGGTCAGCGATTATACACTCCCGAACGGCGATGCCCGTACACTTGTGGTTCTGGCAAAGGTGAAAAATTGCCCACCTAAATACCCCCGTAATAAAGGCCGTATGAAAAAGAAACTGCTGTAAATAATACATCACTGCCTGCGGGACTTATCGGGGGAGACCCTTTTGAAAAAGGGTCCTCCCCCGGACCCCCTCACTAAAACTTCTAATATAATTTTGCCCCTCAGGAGCTT
>CAMMYU010000094.1:0-7402 GCA_946528545.1 uncultured Ruminococcus sp. | reverse complement strand
CGGTTATAATTCTGACAACTAACCTCGGAGCAAAGGAAGCTAAAGAAAAGCACTCACTGGGCTTCGGAGAAAGGGCAGGCACAAAAGCCGAGGTGCTGAGACACGCACTTAACGAGCACCTTTCTCCCGAGCTGCTGTCAAGGATAGACGAAACTATCATATTCTCGGAGCATTCGGAGGAAAGTCTCAGACTGATAGCTGAAAAGGAGCTCAGCGCACTTTCGGAAAGAATGAAGGGTGAGGGCATGACAGTCGGGTTTTCGCAGGAGCTTTCCTCTTATATTTCACAAGCCATTATAAAGAAAAACGGCTCAGCCCGTGACATAAGGCGCTTTATAGAAACAGAAATAGCTGACCTTATCTGCGAAGAGCTTATAGACCTTGGCAGAAAAGATTTTTATGTTAAGCTGGAAAACGGGCGCCCCTCTGTATGCGAGGCACAGATAATTTCATCACAATAAACAACTTTTTTTAATATTCTCTTTACTTTTTTGAAATTATATGCTATAATGTCAGTATATGAATTAAAAAGGGGTGCTTTTAATGTGCGCTAAAAAGGGCTATCGCCTTTATTCTGATTCTACCTGCGATCTTTCCGAGAATCTGCTTGACGGCATGGACGTTAAGATACTCAATCTGACCTATGAGGTGGATTCCACTACCTATGTCGGCGATGAGATGTCTATGAAGGTTTTCTATGACAAGATGAGAAACGGGTCTATGACCAAGACCTCGCAGATCTCACCTGCTGTTTACGAACAGGCATTTGAGGAAGAAATCAAAAACGGATACGATATACTGTATCTTGCTTTCTCGTCAGGACTGAGCGGAAGCTATAACGGCGCTTGCATAGCAAGAGATACTCTGCTTGAAAAGTATCCCGATGCAAAGATCGTCTGTATAGACTCGCTGTGCGCATCTACCGGCGAGGGACTGCTTCTTATAAAGGCTGACAGGAAGAAAAAAGAGGGTCTTGACATAGATGCTCTTGCCGAGTGGCTTGAGGCTAACAAGCTTCACGTGTGCCATGTGTTCACGGTTGATGACCTGAAGTACCTTAAAAGGGGCGGAAGAGTTTCCGCTGCGGCTGCTATTGCAGGCTCGGTGCTTGGAATAAAGCCTATACTTCATGTTGATAATGAGGGTCATCTTATCCCGATAGGAAAGATCAGAGGAAGAAAGCAGTCAATAAACAAGCTGGTAGAGCTTGTGAGCGAAAAGGTCGGCGGCTGGGAGAACAAGGAAGTCGCTATCTGTCAGGGTGACTGCATGGAGGACGCTGAATATGCGGCTCAGCTTATGCGTGACAGGCTTGGCAGCGACACGATAGTTCACATCTGCTATACAGGTCCTGTAATAGGTGCTCACTCGGGTCCCGGAACGCTCGCACTGTTCTTTATGGGCGAGGAAAGATAAGAAAAGTTTTTAAGCTCCGTCTTATGGCGGAGCTTTTTCATTTTCTGCATAATCGGCTGATTGGGTGAATATACTGTTTTAGAAATATTAAAACAGGAGGTCACCGCCTTATGGATAACAACGAACTGAAGCTGGAAAAAACCACCGTCTGCACGCAGAAAACTGTGCTCGATGAGATCGGGGAGCAGCCTGTTGAGAAGGATATTATCCTGCCCGACTACTACCCCGACATTTTCAGAGTGCTTAAATGCACGGTCATACCCTGTGCGGATTCCCATTCGATAAACGGAGGAAGGCTCTCCTATGAGCTCTCCGCACTGATAAGAGTGTGGTATCTGGAGGAGAACAGCAGTCGGATATACTCAATAGAGCAGAATGTAAGCTACTCACGTTCCTCGGATATTGACTCAGATGTGCTTGACCCGACTGTCATAATTGAGCCCTCATGCGACTATGTGAACTGCAGGGTCGCCAACAGCAGAAGGCTCGACATAAGGGGCGCACTGAGCGTACATATCAAAGCTTACGGAACCGAGCTCTCGGAGCTTATCACTCATGCCGAGGGCGCAGGAATAGAAACAAAGCTTGAAGAGCTTACCTACCCGGCAGGAAGGCTTACTGCCGCAAAGCGTATAACTCTTATCGAGGAGCTTGAACTGTCACGGACTAAACCGCAGATAGGAGCTGTGCTCAGAAGCTCAAGCAAGGTTACTCAGAAGGAGCACAAAATGATTGCAGGCAAGCTTATCACCAAGGGAGATGCAGAGCTTACTCTTCTCTACAGCTGTGTTGACTCTCAGGGTGAGGACACTGTCGAGAGTATGAGTTTTTCTCTGCCGTTCAGCCAGATAATCGACATAGACGGCATTGATGACACCTTTGACGCTCAGGTGGACATAAGCTGCTCCGAATGTGATATTATTCCGAAGACGGGAGACTCATCATCGGCTGAGTGCGAAATAGTGCTGCTTGTTCGCTGTACAGCCGTTAAATACGAGCAGACAAGGGCTGTAACCGATGCATTCTCCACCCTGTATGATACGGAGCTTACAAGCATTACGGGCTTTACCGCTTCGGATTCGTCTGACATTTCAGACAGCACCGAGGTTAATGCTGTGCTCTCCAAAAACGGCGAGGGCATAAGCTGTGTTTATGACTGCACAGCAGAATGCGGAAAAATCAACTCACGCTTTGATGAGGACAGCGGAAAGCTTACCGTTTCGGGGAATGTGTGCTTCAGGCTGCTCGGGAAAAACTCAGAGGGCACTCCCGTTTTTATAGAAAAGGATGTGCCTTTTGAAAAAGAGCTCAGTGCCGAAGGTCTTTCAGAGAACAGCGAGTATGACTTCTCTGCCGAAGTAAGCTCCTGCTCCTACCGCCTTACAAGTGACAGTACGGCTGATGCAAATGCTGTCATTCAGATAAAAGGGACAGTGCGCTCCAAGGACACGGTAAGGGCTCTCTCGGATATAACGGCCGATACCTCAAAGCCTGCGGAGACCTCGGACACAGCTACCATAAGGCTCTGCCGATGTGATGCAGGTGAGGATATATGGTCGGTGGCAAAACGATGCAGAGCATCAGTCAGTGCAATACTTGAAAGCAACGAGCTGACAGCAGACGATCCGATAAGCGGTATTCTGCTTGTTCCGCAGTGCTGAACTAAAGAAACGGAGGCCGAACTATGGGTAACGATATATACAAAGACATATCCACAAGAACAGGCGGCAACATCTACATCGGTGTTGTAGGGCCTGTAAGAACAGGTAAATCAACCTTTATTAAAGAATTCATGCAGCAGCTTGTTATACCGAACATCAGCAGTGATTTCAGCCGTGAAAGAGCTATTGACGAGCTGCCGCAGTCATCGGGCGGAAGAACTATCATGACTACAGAGCCCAAATTTATTCCCGAAGAAGCCGCAAGTGTGGAGCTTGCCTCGGGGACAAAGTTCAGTGTCAGAATGATAGACTGTGTGGGCTACATAATCCCGAGTGCTCAGGGCTACATAGAAAACGAAGCTCCCAGAATGGTGATGACCCCTTGGTTTGATGAGGAAATACCGTTCAATATGGCTGCCGAGGTCGGCACAAGAAAGGTTATAACAGAGCACTCAACTATAGGGCTTGTGGTGACTACTGACGGAAGTATCACGGGTCTGCCAAGAGAGGAATATGAAGAGTGTGAGGAGCGCATAATTGATGAGCTCAAGGAGATCGACAAGCCGTTTGCAGTACTTCTCAACTGCACCGAGCCCGAATCGGCAGAGGCTCAGGAGCTTGCACGCTCTATGAGTGAAAAATACAACACCTCGGTAATAGCTGTAAACTGTCTGGAGCTTGACGAGGACGCAATAACCGAGATACTCACAAATGTACTGTATGCCTTTCCTATCAGGGATATAGGCATAGAAATGCCCTCATGGATAAACTCACTGCCTGCAGGTCACTGGCTGAAAAGCGGTCTTTACGCTCAGATAAGAGCCTCTGCCGCCGATATAAACACACTGCGTGATATAGAAACGCTCTCCGATAAGCTTGCAAAGATAGAGTGGCTGACCTCAGCAAAAACTATGAGCATTGACGCTGCAAACGGCTCGGCACTGATTAAGGCAGAGCTAAAAAGCGAGTTATTCTTCAAGGTTATAGGCGAGGCGGCAGGACTTGACATCAACAATGAAAATGACCTTATGCCGCAGATAATGGAGCTTATGCAGATAAAGAAGCGCTTTGCAAAATACCAAAACGCAATAGACGAAATGGAAGCCACAGGCTACGGAATAGTACTTCCCGAAGCTGAGGAGCTGAGACTTGAAGAGCCCGAGATAATCCGCCAAAGCGGCAAGTACGGGATAAGGCTTCGGGCAAAGGCGCCTGCTATACACCTGATGAAAACAACCATCAACACCGAGGTATCTCCGATAGTTGGCACGCAGAAGCAATCCGAGGAGCTTGCACTTTATATGCTTGGCGATTTTGAGGATGACCCCGAAAAGATATGGGAGTCGAACATCTTCGGAAAGAGTGTTCATGAGCTTGTCAAGGAGGGGCTAAGCGGAAAGCTATCGAAGCTCCCCGATGACGCAAGGCTTAAAATCCGAGAGACCATAGAGCGCATGATAAACGAAGGCTGCTCGGGGCTGATTTGCTTTATCCTGTAACAGTCTTTTATTCAGGTAATACTTTAGGTAATAGGTAATTTTTAGGTAACAGGTAGTTTTTAGGTAACAGGTAATAGGGAATAGGGAATAGGTAAGGTATCACCTTCGGTGATGATTTAAGACAATAATTAAGGCTCCGAGTTTTTTCGGAGCCTTTTTGCTTTTAATATTTTAGAACAACAAATGGGAAAGTCAGCACTCTCTGCGTGCCCGAATGGGCATAAGTTCGCTTTGCGAACACCATACCTATTCCCTATTCCCTTTTCCCTATTACCTAAATAAAGCCTATTGCCTAAACAAAGCTTGTTGCCTGAATAAGCTTGCTTACACGCTTGATGATCATACGTTGAAACGGAAAAGAACTATATCTCCGTCCTGCATAACGTACTCCTTGCCCTCGGAGCGTACAAGTCCTTTTTCTTTTGCCGCAGTCATTGAGCCGCAGGCCATAAGGTCATCAAAGGATACTACCTCGGCTCTTATGAAGCCCTTTTCAAAATCGGTATGTATCTTTCCTGCTGCCTGAGGTGCCTTTGTGCCCTTGGTTATTGTCCATGCTCTTACCTCGGGCTCGCCTGCTGTAAGATAGGAGATAAGTCCGAGAAGAGAATAGCCCTCCTTGATGATACGGTTTAGTCCTGATGTTTCAAGCCCGAGGTCTGAGAGGAACATTTCCTTGTCCTCGTCCTCCATATCGGAGATCTCAGCCTCTATCTGAGCGCATATCGGGAACACTGCCGAGCCCTCTGCTTTTGCGTGCTCGGCTACCCTTTTGTAGTTCTCGCAGGTCTCTATGTTGTTCTTGAAGTCGTCCTCACAGAGATTGGCTGCATAGATAACAGGCTTTAAGGACAGAAGCGGAGTTTCTTTCAGGGTTGCTCTCTCATCGTCTGTCATTTCAAAGCCACGGGCTGCCTTGCCATCTTCAAGCCATGCTTTAAGTCTCTCTAAGAAGTCTACCTCGGCTGCAAGTGACTTGTCGCCCTTCATGGCCTTTTTGGTGCGGTCAAGCTTTCTTTCAATGAGCTCTACATCTGCGAACACAAGCTCCAAGTCGATAGTTTCTATATCTCTGATCGGGTCTATCGAGCCGTCAACGTGAACTATGTTCTCGTCCTCAAAGCACCTTACAACGTGAACTATAGCGTCTACCTCACGGATATTTGAAAGGAACTTGTTTCCCAGTCCCTCGCCCTTTGAAGCACCCTTTACCAGTCCTGCTATATCAACAAACTCCAGAGTTGCGGGAGTAAACTTTACAGGGTGATACATCTCGGCAAGCTTATCAAGCCTTTCATCGGGAACCGATACTATGCCGACATTCGGCTCTATAGTACAAAACGGATAATTCGCTGACTCAGCACCTGCATTTGTGAGGGCATTAAACAGCGTTGACTTTCCCACATTCGGGAGTCCTACCATACCTAGTTTCATTTATATTGTCCTTTCAGTTTATTCTCCGAACATTTCTTTAGAGAGCTTTCCTATCTTCTCACAGCCTGCGATTATCTGCTCATCGGTCGGAGTTGAGAAGTTCAGTCTGAATGAAGATGTCTTGTCATTCTCGGAGATCATAAATGCACTTCCGGGAACAACTGCCACCTTGTACTCCTGAACAGCTCTTGAACAGAAGCTCATCATATCATAGCCCTCGGGGAGAGTACACCAGATGAAAAGTCCGCCCTCGGGTCTTGTGAACTGTACCTTTGAAGAGAAGTTCTTCTCTATCTCGGAAAGCATAAGGTTGCATTTTTTTCTGTAGATATCCTGGAGACTCTTGATGTGAGCCTTCATATCAACCTGAGTCATAAAGCGGTAAGCAAGCACCTGTGCCCAGATGTTTGTATGAACGTCGTCTACCTGCTTGCAGACAGTGATCTTGCCGACTATCTCCTTGGGAGCACTGATGTAGCCTACTCTTATTCCGGGTGAGAGAATCTTCGAGAATGTTCTTGTATAGCAAACTATGCCGTCATTGTCCATGCTCTTCATTGAGGGAATATCCTCGCCTGCTATTCTGAGGTCGCCGTAGGGGTTGTCCTCAAGGATAACTGCGCCGTACTGCTTGGCAAGGGCAAGTATCTGCTTTCTCTTTTCAAGAGAGGTTGTCAGACCTGTCGGGTTCTGGAAATTAGCTATTATGTAGATAAGCTTTACTCTGCCTGTTTTGAGCACCTCTTCAAGCTCTGCTATGTTCACTCCGTCAGTTTCGAGGGTAACGCCTTTAAGCTCAACGTCCTCGGCCTTGAAGGCATTAAGCGAGCCTATAAAGCTCGGAGCCTCGGCAACGATGATATCGCCCGGGTCGCAGAGCACCTTAGCAGTCAGTGCATTAGCCTGCTGAGCACCGCTTGTGATAATAAGCTCGTCCTTTTCGGGGTCGAACTCGCCCTTAGCTTCGAGCTCCTTTTTGAGCAGGTCTCTCAGCGGAGTATAGCCCTCAGTGATGTTATACTGGAGAGCCAGTATAGGGTCATTCTCCATAATGCCCTTTGAGATATCGGTCAGGATATCCACGGGGAAAGATTCGGGAGCAGGGTTGCCTGCAGCGAACGAAATAACGGTAGGGTCAACGCAGTACTTTAGTATCTCTCTGATAGCGGAAGCCTGCAGATCACGAACCTTTTTTGAAAATTTGTATTCCATAGTAATACCTCCATTTAGTGTTTGCATACATAAGATATTATACCACTCGGACAAAGTAATGTCAAGTGGGGGCAGGGTGCTCGCCGCACGGGCAGGGAAAACCCTGCACCGCCACGCGCCGCACCTTTGCTTTGACTTCACAGGCCTTGAACGCGGAAATAGATAGTGATAACGGAAACA
>CAMMYU010000093.1:0-4271 GCA_946528545.1 uncultured Ruminococcus sp. | reverse complement strand
TTAAGGCAATACCGCACAACTCCTGTGCGTCAGATGCGACGTCCAGGTTTTCGTCAGATTGCCTAAATTCGACGCAGGCTTGCTGGCGCAAGTCAAGGAGAATTTGGGTAAGATGACGGAAAGCTGGCAAGCAGATGACGTGCAGAGGCGTTAGCCGTGGGTCGTGCGGTATTGCCTTAATATTATTCTCTTGAATATCTTCCGCCGTCAATAAGCTTTTTCTCATACTCTTCACGAGGTATCGGTCTGCTGAACAAGAAGCCCTGTGCAATATCACAGCGTATATCACTCAGGAAATCGGCCTGAACTTTTGTTTCGACACCCTCTGCAAGAGCAAGAAGCTTCATATCCGAAAGCATATTAACTATATCCTTAACAAAGGTACAGTCGCTCTTATTATTTTCACTGATATTGGTAATAAACGATTTATCAAGCTTAATAACATCTACAGGCAGATTTTTTATAAGTGTAAGAGACGAGTAACCGGTACCAAAATCATCTATCGAAATACCGATTCCATAATTGTGCATAGCAACAACAAAATCCGTCATAGCCTTGAAATCTACATATCCTGACATCTCAGTAAGTTCTATCTCAAGATACTTTGGATCAATTCCATAATGCTCAACTACAGCAATAACCTCTTTGGCAAGATTAAAGTTTCTCATATGATTCTTTGAAAAGTTAACCGAAACCCTTACAGGCTCAATTCCCCTGCTGACCCAGTCCTTTATATCACGGCATACAGTTTCCAATACATAAAAATCAAGCGTACAAACTGTACCGTCACTCTCAAAGAGAGGAATAAACGTCATAGGCGGAACAAGCTTTCCTTCTCTAAGCCAGCGGACAAGTGCCTCGGAACCGCATAACGTATCAGTTTCAAGATTTACCTTCGGCTGGTAGTATACAACAAACTCTCTGTTTTTAATTGCCTTCGGGAACATGAACGAAAGCTCCTTGTTCCTCATTGTAACCTCAAGCATGGAAGGCTCATACCAAACATAGTCTCTCTGCATAACATTCTTAGCATAATTATACGCTGTAGAAATGTTATTCATAACATCTGCCATAGTTGCATTAGGTGTGATATCAAAAAGACCAAGCCTTGCATTGATTGTAAACGAACGGATATGACTTTCAATGTTCTTGGTGATCTGTACAGAGCTTACGAACTTAATAAAATCATCAGCCGTTTCCTTAAAAATCAGACCGGCAAAATTATCTCCGCCAAGTCTTGCCAACTTACCGTTCTTACCGATATAATTGGAAATAATACGAACATAATCCTGCAAAATCTGATCGCCGTATCGCTCTCCTGCTTGTCTGTTAATATACTTAAACGTCTTGATATTAAGATAAAATGCAGTATAATTATCCAGAAGACCCATCTTCTTAAGCATGGTGCCGTGTTCCATATAACCCTTTGAATTACTGATTCCGGTAAGTGAATCTACCGTCAGCAGATGATTAATTATGCTGACGGTTCTTGCCTTTCCGCAGATATTATACAGCATAAACAGGAATATTTCAAGAACCTTGCGCTCGTTATTATCCCAATGCTTACCGGAAACAGGATAAACAATAATATGACAAATACCATTGTCACCCATTTCCATAACAAAATCATAAGGATCATTTTCATAACCCAGAACAGACTCAAACAAAACTGTATCTTCATCGACACCGGTGCTTTCAACCTTTTCGGGAGCATTTACGATAAACTCAAGTCTGGCAATCTGCAGATCATCCTTTATAGCAACAAAATTATCCCTTATTGCAGTTATAGCATCATTTACATTTTCATAATTACAGCGGATCGATTGATAAAAGCGCATAAAACTATCACTGATAAAGAAATTATCTTTCAAAATATGGTCCGCTCCCCTCACAATTTACTACATTAAATATACCATTTTTTTATTAAATTGTCAACCGCTTCGAGTTAATTATAACAAATATTTATTCTTTCTTAATTTTTTTTATATTTATTGATAAAGAGAAAAAAGTATTCATCTAAAAAACAGCTTTTAATATTTGAAATATCAATTATTATCTGTTATTTACAGATTCGGGATACAGATCGTGCTGAGACAATCTGCTCCAGGCTACTTCTTCCCATTTTGTTCCTTTTTTTCCGTAGTTACAGTACGGGTCAATAGAAATACCGCCCCTTGGAAGAAATTTTCCCCAGACCTCGATATATTTAGGGTCCATAAGCTTTATCAGATCATTCATGATTATATTTACACAGTCTTCGTGAAAATCTCCATGATTTCTGAAGCTGAAAAGATAAAGCTTCAGGGATTTACTTTCAACCATACGTTCAGAAGGAACATAGGATATATATATAGTTGCAAAGTCAGGCTGACCTGTTATAGGACAAAGCGATGTAAACTCAGGACAGTTGAATTTGACAAAATAGTCTCTGTCAGGATGTTTGTTAGGGAAAGTCTCAAGGACATCGGGTGAATAGTCCGAATTATATTTTACACCAGCCTGCCCGAGCAAAGAGATGTTTCCTTTTTCATTATCAGTTCTTCCGGTCATATTGATCCTCCATAAGCGGGTCTGTCAATCCATTTGCTTTGAATGCTGCAAGCCTGTCCAAACAGGTTGCACATTTACAGCATGGCTTTTCTCCGCCCTCATAACAGCTCCATGTCAGTTTATATGGTACATTGAGCTTAGTTCCGATGCGAACAACATCTGATTTGTTTAGCTTAACAAACGGAGCTTCTATACGAAGCTGTTTTCCGCTTCCTAAATAGATAGCTTCATTCATTGCATTATTAAAATCGACCGAGCAATCAGGGTAAGCATTTCCTGCTGCATCATCACTGTGAGCACCATAATATATGATCTCGCAGTGATTTGAAAGGGCTATACTTGCAGCAGATGCAAGGAAAAGACCGTTTCTGAAAGGTACATAAGTTGATACAGGCTTCCCGTCAGTCTTTTTTAGCTGCTCTGCATATGAATCCTTTGGAATATCAGATTCTGTTTTTGAAAGAAGTGAGCAGTCAGAATCTGAAAATATCTCTGCAAGATTCAGCGTTTTAAGCTCTATACCATAGTATTCTGCAATCTTTTCTGCGCACTTTATTTCCTTATCATGGCTCTGACCGTAATAGACAGATAATGCAATTACATTTTCTGCCCCATGTTTATCAATAGCCGATGCAAGACAGGTTGTGCTGTCCAGACCGCCGCTGAAAAGAACTAAAGCTTTCATATTGTCCTCCTATTCCAGCATATCCTGCAGGTCTCTGCGCTCTTTGAACTCACCGATATATGTTCGTGTTTCAGTTCTTGAAGATGCATTTCTAATACCTCTTGCTGTCATACAGCTATGTGAGCCCGTTATTTTAACACCTACATCAGGCGTGCCTGCTGCTTCTGAAATAATTTCTGCAATATCTCTTCCAAGCCGTTCCTGAAGCTGAAGCCTTTTAGCTGCCATATCACAGATACGGGCTATTTTACTAAGGCCTAAAACCTTACCATGAGGGATATATCCTACATTTACAGTCATATCATACATAAGCGCAAGATGATGCTCGCAATAGCTGAAAACAGTAATATCCTTCATGACAACCGTCTCCTGAGCACTGCTTTTCTCTGCTGAAAATGTTTTACCGAACATTTGGGCAATATCATGATTTGTATATGCTGTTCCCTCAAGCACTTCCTCAAGCATCTCAGCAACCCTTGCGGGTGTTTCAATCAGACCTTCTCTGTCAGGATTCTCCCCTATCGCTTCAAGTAAACCTCGAACATGATATTCTATCTTTTCCTTATCCATCTACACACCTCTTCTATCAGGGTCCCAGATATATTTATGAAGCTGCAGCTGCAGCCTGACCCCATTCATTTTATATTTAATCATATAATCAACTATCTGTTCAGGCTCAATATTACCATAAACAGGACTGATATACACTTTACATTTTTCGGTAAGTCTGAACTTTTCAATAACAGCTCGGGCAGTATCAAGGTCAATAAGATTACCTGAAACAAATTTTACGGCATCATCATTTGTCAGATAATTATAATTATCCGTAAGCATAAATTTTTCCATTCCGCTGTTCGGAAGCTTATAATCAAGCGTGAATACAGGTCTGTATACGGATTTTGAAAGCTTTTCTATCGAATGCGCACCGTTAGTTTCAATCTCAACCCGATTACCGTTAATAATAAGCAATTCAATAAGTCTGTCAATATCTTTCTGCAAAAGCGGCTCTCCGCCCGTGAGAGTAACATCAGTAATA